>JACQVP010000017.1 GCA_016209715.1 Candidatus Omnitrophota bacterium | reverse complement strand
CGCTCCTGCTCCTGCTCCATCCAGTCCATGACCGCCGTGCCTTCGTGAACTTCGCCGATTTTATAGGTACGGCCGGTGTAGTAGAGGATACGTTCCGTGGTCGTCGTTTTGCCCGCGTCGATGTGCGCGGCGATTCCGATGTTCCGGATCTTGTCGAGCGGATAATGCCCCTTTTCTTCGGCCATGATGTCTCTTAATCCTTCTTTCTTTTAACTATTTTCCTACCAGCGGTAATGGCTGAAGGCCTTGTTGGACTCCGCCATTTTGTGCGTGTCTTCCCGCTTTTTAATGGTCGCGCCCGTGCGATTGAAGGCGTCGATGATTTCGTTAGCCAGCTTATTTTCCATGGGCTGGCCCTTTTTGCCTTTCGAGTAAATCTTAATCCAGCGCAGGGCGAGGGAATATCCCCGGTCCTGCTTCACTTCGATCGGCACCTGATAGGTGGCGCCCCCGACGCGGCGAGATTTGGTCTCGAGAAGCGGGCGCGCGTTGTCCAAGGCCTGCTTGAATACGTCAATGGCGGGCTTGCCCGTCTTTTCCTTCACGATGTCGAAGGCGGTGTAAACAATTCTCTGGGCGAGGGATTTCTTCCCGCGCTCCATGATGATGTTGATGAGCTTGGCGATGAGCGGGTTCCGGTATTTCGGATCCGGCAAGATTTTGCGTTTCGGTGCGCGTCTTCTTCTCATTTCTTTGCTTCCTCTGCTTTAGCCTTGGCCCCGCCGGCTTTGGGCGCCTTCGCCCCGTACTTGGAGCGGGACCTTCTCATGTCCGAGACACCGGAGGCGTCCAGTTTGCCGCGGACGATGTGGTAACGGACGCCGGGGAGGTCCTTCACGCGGCCCCCGCGGACCAGCACGATCGAATGCTCCTGAAGGTTGTGGCCGACCCCCGGAATATAGGCCGTCACTTCGTAACCCGTCGTGAGCTTCACACGGGCCACTTTCCGCAAGGCCGAATTCGGCTTCTTCGGAGTCTGCGTTCTCACGATGAGACACACGCCCTTGCGCTGAGGACATCCCTTCAACGCGGGGGATTTGCTCTTTTTCTTGAACGACCTTCTTCCCAATCGAATCAACTGATTAATCGTCGGCATTCCGTCTTCCCTTATTTTTTGTCTTCGTTGTCTTGTTCCCGTTTGGCGCCGGCCTCTTTTTCCTCCAAGGCAACGGCGGCACCGGTTTCCCCCGAGGCCTGCGGCAGGCCCGACTCATCCCGGACGAGCCGTACCCCGCGATGCGCGGAGAATCCCGTTCCGGCGGGAATCAGATGACCCAGGATCACATTTTCCTTGAGGCCGCGCAGATGGTCGCGCTTGCCGGAGGCCGCCGCATCGGTCAGGATGCGCGTGGTCTCCTGGAAGCTCGCCGCCGAAATAAAGCTCTCCGTGCTGAGCGAGGCCTTCGTGATGCCCAAGAGGATCGGGCTCGCCTTCGCAGGCTGCTTCCCCTTCTTGGTCATCTTTTCGTTTTCTTCCTGAAATTTGATGCGGTCGACCTGGGAACCGACCAGAAAATCGGTGTCGCCCGGATCGTCAATGCGCACCTTGCGCAGCATGCAGCGGACGATGATCTCGACGTGCTTGTCGTTGATCTTCACCCCCTGCAACCGGTAGACTTCCTGGACTTCGTTGACCAGGTATTCCTGGAGCTGCTTCTCGCCGCTCACCCTCAGGATGTCCTGCGGCACGATGGGCCCGTCCACCAGCTGATGGCCCGCGGCCACCTTGTCGCCCTTATAGACGTTCAGGTGCTTGCCGTGAGGGATCAAATATTCTTTCGTCATGCCGGTGGGGCTTTTGACGATGATTTTACGCTGGCCTTTCACCACGTCGCCGAATTCGACGATGCCGTCGATTTCGCTGATGATGGCCGGATTCTTCGGCTTCCGGGCCTCAAAGAGTTCGGCCACACGGGGCAACCCTCCGGTGATGTCGCGCGTCTTGGCGATTTTTCTCGGCGTCTTGGCGATGAGGCTGCCGCCCGCCACCTGCTGGCCTTCTTTCACCACGATGTGGGCGCCGCCGGGAATGGGGTAAAACGCGAGGATCTCCTCGTTGTCCCCGGTGATGAGGATCTGAGGATGCAGGTCTTCTTTGTGCTCGATGATGACACGCTCGGTCAATCCGGTCGTCGCGTCCATCTCTTCCTGCATGGTGACGCCTTCCTTGACGTCCTCGTAGCGCACCTTGCCGGACACTTCCGTCAGAATGGGGACCGTGTAAGGGTCCCATTTCGCGAAAATGTCGTCCTTGGCGACCCGGTCGCCGTCCTTCTGGCCGAGGATAGCGCCCGAAGGAATAGTGTACCGCTCGAGCTCTCTCCCGCTCGGATCGTGAATGAGCACTTCCCCGTTGCGGTTGAGCACCACGATTTCACCCTGCTTCGTCGTGACCGTCTTCAGGTTCTGATACTTGAGGACACCGGCGTTCTTGGCCTTGAAATAGGATTGCTCGATGACGCGGGAGGCCGTGCCGCCGATGTGGAACGTTCTCATCGTGAGCTGAGTCCCCGGCTCACCGATCGACTGCGCGGCGACAATGCCGGCGGCCGTGCCGAGCTCCACCATGCGGTTGGTCCCGAGATCGCGGCCATAGCACTTCGCGCATATGCCGCTCTTGGATTCGCAAGTAAGCACGGACCGGATCCGGATCTTCTCGATTCCCGCGTTCTCGATGCGATCGGCAATCGCTTCCGAGATCTCCTGGCCGGCCTCAACCACGACCTGGTCCGTGATCACGTCGACGACGTTGTCGAGCGCCACGCGGCCCACGATCTTGTCCTTGAGGCTCACGATGACTTCTTCGCCTTCGTAAACCGGCTCGATGAAAATGCCGTTCAGCGTGCCGCAATCGTCTTCGTGGATGATCACGTCCTGGGCGACGTCCACGAGCCGGCGCGTGAGATAGCCGGAGTCGGCCGTCTTCAAAGCCGTGTCGGCCAATCCCTTGCGGGCGCCGTGCGTCGAGATGAAATATTCGAGCACGGTCAGGCCTTCCCGGAAATTGGCGGTGATGGGGCTTTCGATAATTTCTCCCGAAGGCTTGGCCATCAAACCGCGCATCCCGGCGAGCTGACGGATCTGCTGTTTGGAGCCGCGCGCGCCGCTGTCGGCCATCATAAAAATGGGGTTGAAGGAGCCCAACTCTTCGAACATCTTGTCGGAAACGATGTCCGTGGTATGGGTCCAGATGTCGATCACCTTGTTGTAACGCTCGCCGTCGGTGATCAATCCGTTCTGATATTGTTCTTCAATCGCCGTCACTTCTTCACGGGCCACGCCCAGCATCTCTTCCTTCGAGGGAGGGATCTGCACGTCATCGATAGCGATGGACAAGCCCGCCTTTGTGGCTTCCTCGAAGCCGACTTCCTTCAATCGGTCCAAGAGGGAGATGACTTCATGGTGGCCGAAGCGGCGGTAGCATTCGGCGATGATGGACGAAAGGCGCGACTTGTTCACGACTTCGTTCACGTAACGGAACCCTTTCGGCAGAACGTTGTTGAACAGGATCCGGCCGATCGTGGTTTCCACGATTTCGCCGCTCTGGAGCCGGTAGCGGCACTTCGTGTGCAATTCGACCTCGGCGTCGCTGTAGGCGAGCATGGCCTCTTCCTTGTCGGCGAAGGTGATCCCCTCGCCCTTGCACCCATCGGCGGACTTCGTCATGTAATAAATCCCGAGCACGATGTCCTGAGAAGGCGTCGCGATCGGTCCGCCGTTGGCGGGAGAGAAAATATTGTTGGCCGCGAGCATCAGGATCCTCGCCTCCATCTGCGCTTCGGCAGACAAGGGGACGTGGACCGCCATCTGGTCGCCGTCAAAGTCGGCGTTGAACGCGGAGCAGACGAGCGGATGGATGCGGATGGCCTTGCCTTCGATCAACACGGGCTCAAACGCCTGAATACCCAGGCGGTGAAGCGTGGGGGCGCGATTGAGCAGGATCGGGTGCTCGGAAATGACTTCCTCGAGGATGTCCCAGACTTCCGGCTTGACGCGCTCGACCATTTTCTTGGCAGACTTGATGGTGTGCACGTGGCCGCGCTCTTTCAGCTTCCGGATGATGAACGGCTCGAACAGCTCCAGGGCCATCTTCTTCGGCAACCCGCACTGATGGAGCTTCAACTCCGGGCCGATGACGATCACGGACCGGCCGGAATAATCGACGCGCTTGCCGAGGAGGTTCTGGCGAAAACGGCCCTGTTTGCCCTTGAGCATGTCGGCCAGCGACTTGAGCGGACGATTGCCGGCGCCCAGAACGGGGCGGCCGCGGCGGCCGTTGTCAAAAAGAGCATCCACGGCTTCCTGCAGCATGCGCTTTTCGTTACGAATGATGATGTCCGGCGCCTTCAGGTCCAGGAGCTTCTTCAGGCGATTGTTGCGGTTGATGACGCGACGGTAAAGATCGTTCAAATCGGAGGTCGCGAAGCGGCCGCCGTCGAGGGCCACCAGTGGACGGAGGTCCGGCGGGATAACGGGGACGCATTCCAAGATCATCCACTCGGCCTTGTTGCCCGATTTGGCGAAACTGTCGACGATCTTCAGGATCTTGATCGCCCGGGCCTTGCCCTGCTTGGATTTCGACATCTTCACCTGGCGCTGGTATTTCTTCACCATCTTGTCCAACTCGAGCTCCTTCAGGAGATCGCGGACGGCGTCGCCGCCCATCTTAGCGACAAAGCCGGTCGAACCGTACTGATCGAGCGCCTTTTGATATTCCTCTTCATTGAGCAGGGACTTCTTCTTGAGGGGCGTCTCCTTGGGATCGATGACGATGTATTCTTCGTAATACAGGACCTTTTCGAGGGTGCGGACGGACAAATCCAGGAGGTTGCCGATACGGGAGGGCATGGTCTTCAGAAACCAAATATGCGACACCGGGGTCACGAGCTCAATGTGCCCCATCCGCTCGCGCCGAACCTTGGACTGAGTGACTTCCACCCCGCAACGGTCGCAGACCACGCCTTTGTGCTTGATCCGCTTGTACTTTCCGCAGCTGCATTCCCAATCGCGCGCCGGCCCGAAAATACGCTCGCAGAAAAGGCCGTCCTTTTCCGGTTTCAGCGTCCGGTAATTGATGGTCTCGGGCTTGCGCACCTGGCCGTGAGACCAGGAACGGATCGTTTCCGGAGCAGCGATCTTGATCGATACACTGTCGAAAAGGTTAATCTCGAAATCCATTGACGGCATGAATCTTGTCTCCTCGAGTTACAGGGTCGGTTCCTTGAAGGCGGCCAAAAGCTTGTCTTTTTCTTTAGCCTCCTTGTCCCGTTTTCCGCGCCGCAGTTCCAGGTCCTTCGCCTGCGGATTCTTTTCCAAAATGATGTCCATGGCCAGGCTCTGGAGCTCTTTGACGAGCACGTTGAAAGACTCCGGCGTGCCGGGCTGGAGCGAATGCTCGCCCTTCACGATGGCTTCGTATATCCGGGTCCGGCCCTGCACGTCGTCGCTCTTCACCGTCAGGAGTTCCTGCAGCGTGTAAGCGGCGCCGTAGGCTTCGAGCGCCCACACTTCCATTTCTCCGAAGCGCTGGCCGCCGAACTGGGCCTTTCCGCCCAAGGGCTGCTGGGTGACCAGCGAATAGGGGCCGATCGAGCGGGCATGAATCTTGTCATCCGCCAGGTGGGCCAGTTTGAGCATGTAAATGTAGCCGACCGTCACCTTCTGATCGAAACGATCGCCGGTGCGCCCGTCGAAGAGATAGGTCTTGCCGCCCTGCGGCAATTTCGCCTTCTCGAGCAAGGTCTTGATTTCGTGTTCGTGAATGCCGCTGAAAACCGGGGTCTCAATGTACATCCCGAGAGATTTCGCGGCCCATCCGAGATGGGTCTCGAGGATCTGTCCCACGTTCATACGGCTCGGAACGCCGAGCGGGTTCAGCACGATCTCCACGGGACTGCCGTCCGGAAGGAAAGGCATGTCTTCTTCGGGAAGGATCTTGGCGATGACGCCCTTGTTTCCGTGGCGGCCCGCCATCTTGTCACCCACCGAGAGTTTGCGCTTCGACACGACATAAACGACGACTTTCTTGTTGACGCCCGGCGGCAATTCATCGCCCTTTTTCACCCGGTCGATTTCGCGGGCGCGCTCTTCGACCAACTCGTCGATTTCATCTCCCCAAACGCGCGCGATCTTGCGGATGTTCTCTTCCAGTTCGGGATCGTCTTCGATGCGGATGGATTCCCAGTCGCAGCGCTCGAACTTCTTCAAATCCTTCTTGTCGACGGTGACCCCGGCCTTGATCAGCACGTCGCCGAGGACCTCGTCCACGAGGTCTTCACCCAGTTTCTTTCCGAGGACCAGCTGGGAAATCTTTTGGAAGCGCTCGTGCTTCAGGAGGTCGATCCTTTCCTGATAGCGCCCCTTGATCTCTTCAATCTCGTGAAATTCCTGGCGCTTTTCCTCACGGGTCTTGGCCTTCGTCTCCTTGCGGGCAAAGACCTTGACGTCGACCACGATGCCGTCCACTCCGGGAGGTACGGTGAGGGAGGCGTCGCGGACATCCCCGGCCTTTTCGCCGAAGATGGCGCGCAGCAATTTTTCTTCCGGTGTGAGTTCCGTCTCGGATTTCGGGGTGATCTTCCCGACCAGGATGTCGCCGGGCTTCACTTCGGCCCCGACGCGGACCACCCCTTCTTCGTCCAAATCGCGGAGGGCGTCTTCGCCCACGTTCGGGATGTCGCGCGTGATCTCCTCCATGCCGAGCTTCGTGTCCCGGGCCTCGATCTCGAACTCTTCGATGTGGATCGAGGTGTAGGCGTCTTCGCGGACAAGCTTCTGGCTGACCAGAATCGCGTCCTCGAAGTTGTACCCGCGCCACGGCAGGAACGCCACCAGCACGTTCCGGCCCAGGGCCAATTCGCCGCCCTTGGTCGCCGTCCCGTCGGCGATGACCTGTCCGCGCTTGATCTTCTCGCCTTCTTCCACGAGCGGGCGCTGGTTGATACAGGTGCCCGCGTTGGAACGCTCGAATTTTTTCAAACGGTAGACGAAATCGTCGATCACGATTTCCTTGGAATCCACGAACTTCACGGTTCCGCGCGCCTTGGAAACGATGGTCGCGCCCGAATCCTTGGCCACCTTGCTCTCAAAACCGGTGCCGACTAACGGCGCTTGCGTTTCCATGAGCGGCACGGCCTGGCGCTGCATGTTCGAACCCATGAGGGCGCGGTTGGCGTCGTCATGTTCCAGGAAGGGGATCAGGGCCGCGGCCACGCTGACCAGCTGGCGGGGCGAAACGTCCATGTAATCCACCTTTTCCGGCGCCACCTTCGGAAAATCTCCCCGGTAGCGGCACGGCACGCGCTCGTCGAGGAAGTTGCCCTTCTTGTCGATCGAGGCGTTGGCCTGCGCGATGTGATAGCGGTCTTCCGCGTCGGCCGTGAGGTATTCGATCTTTTCCGTCACCCGGCCCTTGTCTACCTTGCGATAAGGCGTTTCAATGAAACCAAAATCATTGACGCGGGCGAAGGTGCTCAAAGAAGCGATCAAACCAATGTTCGGCCCTTCCGGCGTTTCGATGGGGCAGATGCGGCCGTAATGGGACGGGTGGACGTCGCGCACTTCAAACCCGGCGCGCTCGCGTGAAAGGCCGCCGGGACCGAGGGCGCTCAGGCGCCTCTTGTGGGTCAGTTCGGCCAGCGGATTGGTCTGGTCCATGAACTGAGACAATTGGCTCCGGCCAAAGAAGTCTTTAACCACGGTCGACACGAGCTTGGGATTGATCAAATTGTGGGGCATTACCGAATCGAGGTCATAAATCGACATCCGCTCCAGCGCGGAACGCTTCATGCGGGCCAGCCCCACGCGGAACTGGTTCTGCAGGAGTTCTCCCACGGAACGCACACGGCGGTTTCCCAAATGGTCGATGTCATCGACTTTGAGATCGCCGTTTTTCAGCTTGAGCAGGGCCTGTACGGCCTTGAGCACGTCCTCGGCGTCGAGAACCGTCCGGTCGATGGGAACGTTGCTGCCGAGCTTGCGGTTAATCATGTAACGGCCGACTTGGCCCAAGTCATACCGCTGGCGGTCGAAGAAGAGCTTATTGACGAGGTCCTGGGCGCTTTCCGCCGTCGGGGGATCTCCGGGACGAATCCTCTTATAGATGGCGATCTGGGCGTCCAGCTTGTTGTGATAAGGGTCCCGCTCGAGGGTGTTCAGGAGCGCGGGGTCATCTCCCGGGATTTTGGCGATGCGAATTTCGCGAATGTTCTGGCCGACCATGAATTCCAGAAGATCTTTCGTCAGACGCGTTCCGCCGCGGGCAATGGGCTCTTTCGTTTCCGGGTTGAGGAGGTCTTCGGCGAGCACCTGCCCCTCTAGCTTTTTGAATGAGGCCCGGCTGACATCGTCCACCTTCTCGATTTCATAGATCGCGCTCAAAATATCGTAATTGGAGGAATAGCCGAGGGCCCGCAAGAGCGTCGTCGCTAGCACCTTGCGGCGGCGGTCGACGTAGGAATAAACGATCTCGTTGATGTCCGACTCGACCTCGACCCAGGCGCCGCGGTAAGGAATAATGCGGACGCTGTAGATCTTCTTTCCGGCCGGATGGACATTCTCTTCCAGCGAAATACCCGGGGAGCGGTGCAACTGGCTCACCACCACGCGCTCGGCCCCATTAATAATGAAGGTGCCGGTCTCGGTCATGAGCGGAAGCTCACCCATGTAAACCTCTTGTTCCTTGGCTTCGCCCTTTCGGACCAGGCGGAGCTTGACCTTCAGAGGGGCCGCAAAAGTCATGCCTCTCTTGTGGCATTCCGGAACGGAGTATTTCGGTTTTCCGAGAGTGTAGCCCAAATATTCGAGCTTGCAGCTGCCATCGAAGCTTTCGATGGGGAAACAATCCTGGAACGCGGATTCCAGCCCGAATTCCCTCTTGCGCCGCTTGGGCCTGTCGTTCTGTAAAAATTGTTCGTACGACTTGATCTGGATCTCCACCAGGTTGGGGATTTCCATACAGTCGACGAGCTTGGAGAACGATACTCTCTCGTTGAGACCTGCCATAGGATCAGTCTGCCTCCTGAGATCGAAACCTCAAGTTTGTCAAAAACTCAAGTTCGATCTGTTTATGGCCCCCCCTTCCCGGCTGAGGGCCCCCTGAATTTATTTCACTTCGACCTTGGCACCCGCCGCTTCCAGCGTCTTCTTGATCTTGTCCGCTTCTTCCTTCGGCACGCCCTGCTTCACCGGCTTGGGAGCGCCTTCCACCAAGTCCTTGGCCTCTTTGAGACCGAGATTCGTGATGGTGCGGATTTCCTTAATGACCTGGATCTTCTGCGCGCCGGCATCCGTAAGAATGACGTCAAATGCCGTCTTCTCTTCCGCGGGAGCCGCCGCTCCGGCCGCGCCACCGGCGCCCGGGGCCGCCACAGCCACTGCCGCCGCCGCCGTGACCCCGTACTTCTCTTCGAGGTGCTTCACCAGCCCGGCCAATTCCAAAACACTCAACTGATCGATCGCCTCGGCGATCTGCTTTTGCTTGTCGTTCAGCGACTGCGCGGGTTTCGCTTCAGCCGTTTGCGTTGCGTCTGACATTTCTGACCTCCTGCAATTAAGCCTGTTTCTTTTTACTCACTTGATCCAACACATTGACGAGTCCGCTCACGAGGCCGCGCAGCGTCAGCACGACTCCCGTGATTGGCGCTTTGATCCCGCCGACCACTTTGGCGATCAGCTCGATCCTGGACGGCAAGCTGGACAGCTCCTTGACATAAGAAGCGCCGAGGAGCCTGCCCTCGAGCGCTACGCCGGCCAGTTGAAAAGCCTCTTTGTCCTTGGCAAAACCGACCAGGACTTTTGAGACGACCTGCGGATCTTTTTCCGCGGCAACCAAAACCAAAGAACCCTCGAAAAGACCGTTCTTGACCTCGATGCCGTTCGTCGAGAGGATTTTCCGCAGCAGGGTTTTCTTCATCACCACGCAGCTCTTGGAGACCTTTTCGAGCGCCCGCCTCAGCTGCGAGAAATCGTTGACCGAAAGACCCTTGAAACGCGCGAAGAAGATGAAGGGACATCCCTCCAGCTTCCCGGCAAGTTCCTTCAACATCAAATCCTTTTCCAAGCCTGGCATGACCTGACCCCTCGTTATTTTAAAATGGATGAAACCTGAAGACGCAGCCCCGGTCCGTGGGTTGTCGACAGGGTGACCGCGCGAAGATAATCCCCCTTCGCGGAAGACGGCTTCGCATCCAGGACCGCCTTCACCACGGCGCGGGCATTTTCATACAGGGCCTCGGGCGTGAAGGAGACCTTTCCGCAGGGGACGTGGAGCCCTCCGGTCTTGTCGCTCTTGAGTTCGATCTTCCCTTTCTTGACTTCCTGGACTGCCTTGCCGACCTGCATGGTGACGGTGCCGGTCTTGGGCGACGGCATCAAGCCCTTGGGACCGAGCACTCTCCCGAGCTTGCTGATGTCGCGCATCATGTCCGGATGGGCCACGACGACGTCAAACTCGAACCACCCCCCCTGGATCTTCTCGATCAAATCTTCCGCTCCGACATAATCGGCGCCGGCCTGCCGGGCATCGTTGGCGCCTTCCCCTTTGCAGAAGCAAAGGACGGTGACTTTCTTACCGGTTCCGTGCGGCAAAGAGACCGTGGTGCGGATGATGGCGTCGGAGGCCTTCAGATCCAGGCTGAGCTGGAAATTGAGCTCCATCGTTTCGTCGAATTTGGCTTTCGGAAATTGCTTCAGCACCCCGATCGCGTCCGGCAAGAGATAGACCTTTCGGCGGTTGACCAGAGTTTCCCCGGAACGATATCTTTTGCTATGGATCAAGACGGCCATTTTCGCTTCTCTTTCCTTTAATCGACGACCTCGATGCCCATGCTGCGCGCCGTCCCTTCGACGATCCGCATCGCCTTGTCCATCTTGGTCGTGTTCAAGTCCTGAAATTTTTCCTTGGCAATCGCTTCCACGTCCTGGCGGGTGACCTTGCCGATCTTCAACCGGCCGGGTTCGCCGGAGGCCTTCGCAAGCGCCGCCGCTTTCTTGAGCAGCACCGCAACGGGCGGCGACTTCATGATGAAGGTGAAGGATTTGTCCTCATAAACGGTGATGACGACCGGCAGCACGGTTCCCTGCTTGTCTTGGGTGCGGGCGTTGAAATCCTTGCAAAACTGCATGATGTTCACGCCATGCTGACCGAGCGCCGGACCGATCGGAGGGGCCGGATTGGCCTGTCCGCCGGGGACTTGCAATTTGATTTGAGTGATAACTTTCTTAGCCATAGATCCTCTTTAGACTTTTTCCACTTGCCAGTATTCCAATTCGACCGGCGTCGAGCGGCCAAAGATCGTCACCATCACTTTGAGCTTGCCCTTGTTGGGGTTGATCTCGTCGATCACCCCGTTGAAATTCGCGAACGCGCCTTCTTTCACGCGCACGCTTTCGCCCTGGGTGAATTCGACCTTGGGCTTGGGCTTGGAGGTCTTCTCCTCCTGCTGCCTCAAAATGGACTCGATGTCGCTTTCCTTCAACGGAATGGGGCGGTTTCCGGAACCGACGAAGCCCGTGATCCCGGTCGTGTTCCGGACCAGGTACCAGCTTTCGTCATTGAGGACCATTTCGACGAGGATGTAGCCCGGGAAGAATTTCCTCTCGGTAATCCTCTTCTTGCCCTCCTTCACCTCGCTCACCTTCTCCGTAGGAATGAGAACTTGATTGATGAGGGGTTTTAGCCCCGCGGTCTCCGCCCGGCTTTCCAGGCTGCTTTTGACCCGGGCTTCAAAGCCCGTCTGCGTGTGAAGAACGTACCATTTAAATCCCGACATGAAGTTACCCCAATAAGATCCGCAACACGATCGATAAAATGAAATCCACGGCACCGATGAAAGCGGCGAGAATCAGCGTGGTCACGATCACTAACACGGTCGACCCTATCAATTCATCGCGAGTCGGCCACGTGACCTTGTCCAGCTCCTGCTTCGCTTCCTTTAAAAACCCGCCGACTTTGTTCGCCATAACGCTTCGATTCCTCTAGCAGTTCCAACAGCAGGCCAGGAGGGATTCGAACCCCCAACCCGCGGTTTTGGAGACCGCTGCTCTGCCAATTAGAGCTACTGGCCTTTACCGCTTACTT
>JACQVP010000016.1 GCA_016209715.1 Candidatus Omnitrophota bacterium | reverse complement strand
TCGATTCGCGCGGGTCCGACACCGGCCGGCTGGTGGAATTTGATATTGAGAGCCGCCGCTCCGTTGTCCTCGCCGAGGACCGGGAATTCGACATCGGCGGGGTCATGATCCATCCCGACCGCTACACCGTCCAGGCCGTCACGATCACGCGGGACCGCACCGAATGGACGGTGCTGGACGAATCGATCCGCCCCGACCTCGAGGCGCTTTCGGGGCTGCATGACGGGGACTTTTCGATCATCAGCCGGGACCATGCCGACCGTCTGTGGCTCGTCCGCTACGAGGACGACGATCATCCGGTGGCCTATTATCTGTTTGACCGGAGCGAACAGAAGGGGACGTTTCTTTTCTTTCATCAGCCGGAGCTGCAAAATTACCGTCTCGCCGAGACGGAGCCCTTTCGCATGAAGTCTCGGGACGGCTTGGTATTGCGGGGTTATCTCACGTTTCCTCCGGGCCGGGAAAGGAAAAATCTCCCGATGGTGGTCAACGTACACGGCGGTCCGTGGAGCCGCGACGTCTGGGGATACGATTCGCGGGCCCAATGGCTCGCCAACCGCGGGTACTTGTGCCTGGAGTTGAACTTCCGCGGCTCGGTCGGGTTCGGAAAAAAATTCGTGAATGCCGGGGACCGGGAGTGGGGAAGGAACATGCAGAACGACCTCGTGGATGCCGTGGAGTGGGCCGTGAAGCAAGGCCACGCGGACCCGTCCCGGATCGGGATCTTCGGCGCCTCTTACGGCGGTTATGCGGCGCTGGCAGGGGCCGCTTTCACCCCGGAGCTTTTCCGCTGCGCGGTGGACGTCGTCGGCCCCAGCAATTTGATCACGTTCATACGGACGGTGCCCCCCTATTGGACCACGGAACTGGCGACCATTTATCGGCGCGTCGGCGACCCGGAAAAGGACGCCGATTTTTTGCGGGAGCGCTCCCCGCTATTCCGCGCCGATCACATCCGGATCCCCATTTTGATCGCCCAGGGCGCGAACGACCCGCGCGTCAAACGAGAAGAGTCCGACGAGATCGTTGCGGCGTTGGAGAGAAACGGCGTGGAGCACGAGTATCTTTTATTTCCGGACGAGGGGCACGGATTCGTGAAACCGGAGAACCGGCTGAAATTTTACGCGGCGGCGGAGGCCTTTTTGGCCCGCCATCTCGGAGGCCGCTCCGAGGCGGAAACGGAATAGTAATATATATATGCGCTAAAGAACGGCCGGGAACCGGCCGAAATATGGCTATGAGGAACGCGTCCGTGAGAGGCTATTTAACTCTATATAATTAAATGAGTTACTATAAAATACTCGGTTTCGAAAAAGAACCGTTTTCCACGAGTCCGGACCCCGATTTTTTTTATTTCACGCAGGGGCATCAATCCGCGCTCACCAATGTGCTCATCGAGCTCCGGCTCCGGCGGGGACTTTCCGTCATTTTGGGCGATGTGGGGACGGGAAAGACGACGCTCTCCCGCAAGCTCATTCAATCCCTCAAGGAGCGCGGCGATTTCATCGTCAATTACGTCCTCGATCCGTCGTTCGACAACGAGCATGTTTTCCTCACGTCGATGGCGCGGAATTTCGGGATCTTTTCGGGCGCTGAGGCGTTGTCCTTCGGCGGGGTTTCCGTGCTGGACCTCAAGGAGGCGCTGGAGAAATTTCTTTACGAGAAGTGCGTGGTCGAGAACAAGACCGTGGTGCTGATCATCGACGAGGCGCAGAAGCTCAACGAGCTTTCCATGGAGATGCTCCGGGTGATCCTGAATTACGAGACCAACGAGAACAAACTTTTGCAGTTGGTGCTGCTCGGCCAGATCGAGCTCCATGCGAAAATACTCGGGATCCCCAATTTTCTCGACCGCATCAGTTTCAAATACGTTTTGAACCCGCTGGGCCTGAAGGAGACGCGGGAAATGATCCAGTTCCGCATCCAGCAGGCCGGATACCAGTCGAGCGGAAGGATCTTTTACGACGACGCGATCCACAGGATCCACGAAGTTTCCCGGGGATATCCCCGTAAAATCACCATGCTTTGCCATCGCGCGCTGAAGAGCCTGGTCATGAAGCGCAAATGGGCGGTGGACGAAAGCGTGGTCCGCGAACTGGTCGAGGAGGACATGCACGCCGGATGGCTAACCAAGATTCATCCGTGACTCCCGAAAAGAGGCTGTTGAGCCTCATCGAGGACGGTCCGGGGGAAAAGCAGGATCGTCCGCAGAAGCCCAAGATCCAATGGGCGCAGCTCCTGTCGCCGCAGGCCTTGCAGGAAAAGTTTCTTCAGGCCAAGGACCGCGTCCTGGAATTCTTCCGCTCCCACAAGAAGCCCATCAATCTAAAAGAGGCGAACAAGATCCTGCGCTACGTCATCCTCGGGCTCTCGGTGATCCTGGTGATCAGCATCTTGGTGGAGGCGGGCAGGATCAACAGCAAAGGGCTTTTCGAGCAGGAGATCAGCCAAAGGAAGGCGGGCGACATGACGCTGATCGAGGGGCGGACCTTCGAGTCCTCGCTTTTCGAAAATCCGGAGGCCCGGAATATTTTCATCCCCTACGGGAAGCGGACGGAAGACCTGGCCAAGCAGAAAAACGTGGTTTCCGACCGGCTCATCGAAATGACCAAAAACTTAAAACTCACCGGTATTTCCGTCAACCCCGCCGATCCCGGTCGCACGTTCTGCATGGTGGAGGACATCGAAAAAAACATCACCACTTTTCTCCGCGCCGGCGACCGGATCGGAGGGCTGACGGTGCAGAGCATCAACTCGGAAGACATTGTCCTGGAATACCAGGGTGAAACCATCGAATTGAGATGAACGGACTGGGAAAGGCCGGCCTCATTTTCCTCGCCTGTCTCGCGTTCGGCGCGCCGCCATTGCCGGCCGCCCCGGCCGCGGAACTCGGTCTTTCGGCGCGGATGCGCGAAGGGCTCAACAAGGCGATTTTTCTGGACCTCCGCGACATCAACGTGGTCGATGTTTTCAAGTTTCTTGCCGTCCAGGGAAATTTGAACATCGTCACGAGCAAGAACGTGCAGGGCCGCTCGACCCTGCTCCTGAAGAGCGTGACCATCCGGGACGCCTTGGACATTTTGGTTTTGTCTAATCAGCTGGCGTATGAGATCAAGGGCGATATCATCTACATCATGACCGAGGACGAATACGCGCAGGTGTATGGCAAAAATTACAATGACAAGAAAAAGGTCCTCACCCGCACGCTCAAATATGCCAAGCCCTCTTATGTCCTTTCGACGCTTCAAAACATCCAGAGCGGAATCGGAAAGGTCATCATCGATGAGGAGACCGGCACGGTGGTCATGATCGACACGAATGAGAAACTTCTGCAAATGAACGCCGTCCTCGACGAGGTGGAAAACAAGCTGGAGACGCGGGTCGTGGACCTTCAGTACGCGAACGCCAAGGATGTGGAGGCCCAGCTCAAGCCCCAGATCGAGGCCAAGGGCGTGGGGACCATCTACGGCGACGCGCGTTCCAACCAATTGGTGGTGAGCGCCTATCCCGGCCGGATGGACGAGGTCCTCCCGCTGGTGAAGGCCCTCGACAAGCGCACGCGCGCGGTCCTGATCGAGGCGCGGATTATGCAGCTCACCTTGAATCCGCGTTTTGATTTCGGCATCAACTGGGAAAAGGCCTTCCAGAACAGCAAGCACAAAGACCTGAAGAACCTTGATTTCAGGAGCGCTTTTCAGATTAATCCGAATATTTCCTCAGCCGCCAACATCGGGAGCGTGGGTAAAATGGGCATCGGGAAAGTGGACGACGACCAGTTCGAGTTTGAAATCCGGGCCTTGAAGGAAGTCGAGAACACCAAGGTGCTGGCCAATCCCCGGATGATGGTATTGGACCGGCAGGAAGCCAAGATCAATATCGGCGACCGGATTCCGTACGTGGTGACCACCTCGACCGGGAC
>JACQVP010000001.1 GCA_016209715.1 Candidatus Omnitrophota bacterium | reverse complement strand
TTTTTGAGGAGCCTCCAGGGATGTTGCTTCAAATCGCGCACGAATTCCTCGTGCTCGCGGTAAAGGGCGTCGTCGGAAAGCAGTTTTCCGGCCGTTCCCTCCCCTTGGTCGAGTCTTTGCAACACGTTTTTCAAATGCTGAGTGGCCGTTTCTAGTTCGTGGATCGTCTTGGAAACATTGCCCTGATGGCTGACCAGCATTTCGTTGAGGTTCGAAGTCAGGGCGTTCAAATTGATCAGGGACCCGCGTACCGATGCGGCGATCTCCGGATCGCGCGAAAAATTATTGATCCGGGTGATCGTCTCCTGCAGGTTTTCGACGATCGCCTGTCCCTTCGCCACCAAGTCGTCCAGCGCGATGGGATCGATCCCGATCACCGTGTCGCCTTCCGTCAGGACCCGGGCGTCGGGGTTGCCTCCCGCGCGGATCTCCAGGTAGGGGGTCATCAGTCCATTCACCCCTTCAATCCGTATTTTTGCGTCTTCCCGGAGCTGGACCCCCTGGTTGATAAAAAGATGTGTCTTCACTAAAGGCTTGCCCGTTTCCGGGTTATATTCAATCCCGAGAGAGGTGACGTTTCCGATCGGGATCCCGGCCAACCTCACGGCGCTGCCCTTTTCCAGACGGCTCACGAAATTGAAAACCACATCGATGTGATACCCCTGTTTGAACACATATACGCCGCTGACGAAGAAAACCATGAAAGATAGGATGACGAGCGCTAATATAACAAACAGGCCCACAAGGATTTCCATTCTGGAACGATGCATTAAATATCTCCTAGGTTATTATACTCATCAACGGCAAATTTTCTCTCCCGATCTGTGATCGGTCCGACTGCCTCCCCCGTAATAAACTGTTTCACGACCGGATCCAAAGTGTTACGGATGTCGTCGGGAGTTCCCAGGGCGATTATTTTTCCATCATAAAGCATCGCGATTCGATCGGCGATTTTATAAGCACTTGTCATATCATGCGTTACGACAATTGAAGTGACGTCAAGCTTGGCGTGGAAACGATTGATAAGAGTGTTGATGGCATCAGCCATGATCGGATCCAAACCTGTCGTCGGCTCGTCATACAACAAAATCGAAGGCTCCGAACAAAGTGCTCGGGCGATTCCCACTCTTTTTTTCATGCCGCCCGACAGTTCCGAAGGCATGAGGTTCTCCACCCCGTGCAAGCCCACCATCCTCAATTTCTCCCGGACGCGTTTGGAAATTTCCGCGCGCGTCAGCTCTGAATGCTCGTAAAGAAGAAAGCCGACGTTTTCCATTACCGTTAAAGAGTCGAAGAGCGCGGCGCCCTGAAAGACCATGCTGATTTTCAGCCGGAATTGATTCAGGGCCTCCCCTCTCAGGGCCAAGGTGTTCACCTGGTTGATCAAGATCTTGCCGCTGTCCGGATGCAAAAGGCCGATGATGTGTTTTAAAAGTACGCTTTTTCCGCAGCCGGACCTGCCGATAATGACGAGCGTCTCTCCCTTCCGGATTTCGAGATTCACGCCCTGCAGCACCGGCTTGATGCCGAAAGATTTGTGTAAATCAACGATTTGGATCATGGTTCCTCAAAACATGAAATAAAAAAGTGCCGTGCACAGACAGTCGAAGGAAATGATCAGCACCAGGGCCGTCACGACCGAAAGCGTCGTCGCCCGGCCCACTCCTTCCGCCCCGCCTTCGGTCTTGAAACCAAAATAGCAGCCCACCAGGCCGATCACGATGCCGAACACAAAGGCCTTGATCAGACCGGTGTAGATGTCCTTCAGGACCAGCGCGTCGAAGGTCCTGGCGATGTATTGCGACGAAGAAATGTCGAGCTTGAAAACCCCGACCAAATAGCCGCCCAGCATCCCGATAAAGTCGGCGTATATCGTCAAAACGAAAAGCATGAAGAACGATGCCACAAAGCGCGGGACCACCAGGTACCGGACGGGATCGGTCGCCAGGGATTGCAAAGCGTCGATCTGCTCCGTCACTTTCATCGTGCCGAGTTCGGCCGTGATGCCGGCCCCGACGCGGCCGGCCACCACCATGGCCGTCAGCACGGGGCCCAATTCGCGGGTGATCGACAGCGCCACCAGGTCCGCCGTGAATTGGACCGCCTGGAGATAGCGCAATTGGTAGGCCGATTGCAGGGCCAGCACCATACCGGTGAAGATGGCCGTCAAAAACACGAGCGGAAGAGACGTGACCCCGATGCGGTTCATTTGGTCCACGCACTGGCTCCAGCGAAGGCGGGTCGTGCTCATGGTGTAGACCGTGCGGGCGAACAGGATCGAAATCCCGCCCGCTTCGTGGAAAAAATCGATCGATTTCGCTCCCAGCCGCGCCATCCAGTGGAGCAGTCCCGTCATCCGGCGTACCGTGCCGAGCTTCATCTCCCGTTCTCCGCCGCTTTCAGACGCAGATCTTTCCCCCTCCAGATGGAGATTTGCTCCGAAGATGCGATATAGACGTCGTGAAAAACGTTTTCGTGCGCCAAGTCAAGCCCCCCTTTGAGATAGAAGACCCTGTTTCCCTTTTTCAGCCGGGAGTCCTTCAGTTTTAAATACGGCGGGATCCCGAAGAACCTCACCGTGACCTCGTCATAATCCATTTCGCCGATGCTGCCGTCGTGCACCCGAATTTCCCCCTCCGCATCCACCTTCCATTTTTCCCCGCGCAGGCGGACGTTCCCATCGGCCTGGCCGGCGAAATTGGACGGGAGCGGCTTGGAAAACACCGAGCCGAGCGCCTTGAAATCGATTCCCTTCAAGGCAATCCTGGCGTCGATGGGAAAAGGCGGCGCGAGCCCCAGGGAGCCCTCCAGTTCATAGCCCCTTCCCCATTGGAACCTCATGCGGTCCACCGCCGAGGCCGCCACGTGAAAGGACCCGCCAAAATCAGGAAAAGGGACCCGATCCAGTATGACATAATCCGTTTTAAGATTCCCGTTAAATCCCCAAACATCGTCGTCCCATAGTTCCGGGTCCGGCGCGAGCTCGAACCGAGCCCGGGTGACCAGGTCCGCGCCGAAAAAGGCGACGTGATCCAATTGGGCCGTGAAGTCCACATTCCAGTCGCCCAGGCGCAGGGAAAGATCGATCCGCTTTCCGGGCGCCTCCAAATAGATTTTCACCAGGCCGGAGGAAAAATCAACCTCCCCTTGGCCCTGCGCCTCGGGGCCGCATGTCAAATCTTCCAGAAAAAGAACGCCGTCCCGGACCGACAGCCGTCCTTCCAAAGGGACCATGGCGTCGGCCCACCGCATCCGGCCTGATAGCGACGAACCGGCCAGATCCCCCTTCACTGCAAAGACCGTCTCCAGCAACTCCCGGCCCAGCGACACATCCAGGTCCAGCGCGGGGACCGGCGTATCGTAGTCCAGAACCCGGCCGCGCACGCTCACCGGCACCCGGCTGTATTCAAACGTCATCGGCTCGAGCACAATCTCATTTTCGGTCACACGGAGCGAGGCGTTGACGTTGGTGAGGGGCAGGACCGATTGCAGCGAGGAATTCAAGCCGGCCAGGGTGACCTGAAAGGCCAGGTGCTCGTGGACGGGATCCACGATGCCTTCGGCCGACACGCGCCCGTTCAGCAATCCGGAGAGTTTCCCTTCAAACTTGAGCAGCCATTCCTCGTCGAGGCCTCGCAGCATCCTCCCCTCGATCTCTTTCAATTCCAGCCTCACGGCGGTGCCCGGCAATTGAAATCCGAGTTTCCCCTGCTGGAAACGCATTTCATCGGCGACACGGCCTCCGGCGCGCAACGCGCGAGCGGCTTTCAGAAGAACGGAGGGAACGAGCGGCGACTCGAGCACAAAGCGGGGGGAATCGAGAACGACGGTATTCGGCTTCTTGAACTGCCGGCTCCAGAAACGGTCCCAATGGTATTTGAAGGTGATCTTTTCAATCCCCAGGACGTAAAGGGGCTGCTGGGGACTTTCCTGGCCGATTTCCAGGCCGGCCAGAGAAATCTCGTCCAAAAAACCGACGCGGATGTCCTGGATCCGCACCCGGGCGTTGATCCAGCCGCCGATCTGCCGCTCCGCAAATTGTTTGAAATCAGAGGCAGGCACCGACCGTCTGAGATAGGCCGTGTAGCCCGCGGCACCGGCCAGAAGGATCCCCAGGAGAATTCCGGTGAAGAGCCGCGTCCGCGCCGCGTGGAGAGCCTTCATCGAAGTGGCGGCGGCTAAGAGGCTTTTTCGAATACCAGCGTCTCGCCCCTCAACTCACCCCGGATCTTGTCCCCCTCCCCGAACTTGCCGGAGAGAATTTCTTCTGACAGGACGTTTTCGATGTAGCGCTGAATCGTCCTTTTCAGAGGACGGGCGCCAAAGACCGGATCGAAGCCCTTATCGATGAGAAAAGTCAGGGCCTCCGGGGACATCTCGAAATCGATCCGCCGATCGCGAAGGCGCATGCGGAGCTCTCCGAGCTCGATGTCGATGATCCGCTGCAGGTCTT
Organism: Candidatus Omnitrophota bacterium; assembly: GCA_016209715.1. Taxonomy (GTDB): domain Bacteria; phylum Omnitrophota; class Omnitrophia; order Omnitrophales; family Omnitrophaceae; genus JACQVP01. Next base: position 5,005 of record JACQVP010000001.1, on the reverse strand, counting down.
CTTTGGTCAGCTGGTGGAACACGATCATGTCGTCCACGCGGTTCAGAAACTCCGGCCGGAAAAATCGTTTCACCTCGTCGAGGAGCTTCGTCTTGAGGGCCTCGTAAGTGAATTCGTCCGTCCGCGGCTTGAACCCCAGGTCCCCCTGCTTGCGGATGAGGTCGGCCCCCACGTTGGAAGTCATGATGAGGATCGAGTTGCGGAAATCGACGCGCCTCCCGAACGAATCCGTCAGGACGCCGTCTTCCATCACCTGCAGAAGGATATTGAACACGTCCGGATGGGCCTTCTCGATTTCGTCGAGCAGGACGACCGAATAGGGCCGCCGGCGGATCTTTTCCGTCAGCTGGCCGCCTTCTTCGTAACCGACATATCCGGGAGGGGCGCCGACCAGGCGGGAGACGTTGAATTTTTCCCCGTACTCGCTCATGTCGATTTGGACGAGCGCGCCTTCGTCGCCGAACATGAATTCGGCCAGCGCGCGGGCCAGCAGGGTCTTTCCGACGCCCGTGGGTCCCAGAAAGATGAAAGAACCGATGGGGCGGCGGGGATTGCGCAGGCCGCTCCGGGAACGGCGCACCGCGTGGGCGATCGCCCGGATCGCCTCTTCCTGGCCGATCACGCGCTTGTGGATCTCGTCTTCCATCTTGAGCAGCCGCTGGGTCTCCTTCTCCTCCAGGCGAAGGAGCGGGATGCCGGTCCATTTGGACACGATGAGCGCGATGTCTTCAGACGTGACCTGGACCTCGAACTCCAGCTTGGATTCCTTCCAGCTCTTCTTCACGCGGCTCAGCTCTTCCTTGGCTTTTCTTTCCTCGTCGCGGAGTTTGGCCGCCTTCTCGAAATCCTGGGCCTTGATCGCCGATTCCTTTTCCATGCGAAATTGCTCGATCTGTCCTTCCAGCTTCTTGAGGTCCTTCGGGAGCGTTGTGACGGACAGCCGCGCGCGGGAACCGGCCTCGTCGATCAGGTCGATCGCCTTGTCCGGCAGGAAACGGCCGCTGATGTAACGGTCCGACAGGCGGGCCGCCGCGTCCAGCGACTCGTCCAGGATCTTCACGCGGTGATGGGCCTCGTATTTGTCGCGTAGCCCCTTCAGGATCTCGATGGTCTGCTCCACGTTGGGCGGCTCGACGTTGATGGTCTGGAAACGGCGGGCCAGGGCGGCGTCTTTTTCGATGTATTTGCGGTATTCGTCGAGCGTCGTGGCCCCGATGCACTGGATCTCGCCGCGGGAAAGCGCGGGCTTGAGGATGTTCGAGGCATCGATCGCCCCCTCCGCCCCGCCGGCCCCCACCAGCGTGTGCAATTCGTCAATGAAAATGATCACGTTTTCCGACCGCCGGATCTCGTCCATGACCGCCTTGATGCGCTCTTCGAATTGGCCGCGGTACTTGGTCCCGGCGACCATGAGCGCCAGGTCCAGCACGATCAACCGCTTGTCGATGAGGACCTCGGGGACGTTGCCCGAAACAATGCGCTGGGCCAGGCCTTCCACGATGGCCGTCTTTCCGACGCCCGCCTCACCGAGGAGGACCGGATTGTTCTTGGTACGGCGGGCCAGAATCTGGACCACGCGCTCGATTTCGTCCTCGCGGCCGATGACGGGGTCCAGTTTGCTTTCGCGGGCCAGTTGAGACAGGTCCCTGCCGAAGGCGTCCAGCGCCGGCGTCTTGGCGCGCTGCTTGCCGCCCGGCGCCACCTGGGCCTGAGGCGTCGAGGAACCGAGGAGTTTGATCACCTCGGAGCGGACCTTGTTCAAATTGAGGCCGAGATTCATCAGCACGTGGCTGGCGACCCCTTCGCCTTCTTTGATGAGCCCGAGCAGGAGGTGCTCGGTGCCGATGTAATTGTGTCCGAGGCGGCGGGCCTCGTCCATGGCCAGCTCGATCACCTTTTTGGCTTTCGGCGTGAACGGGATGTCGCCCGAGACGATCGTGCTGGGGCCGAATTGGACGAGCTTTTCCACCTCCAGGCGGATGGTGTCCAGCGACAGTCCCAGGTTTTGCAGGACGGCCGCCGCGACGGATTCGCCTTCCTTGATGAGACCGAGCAGGATATGCTCCGTCCCGATGTAATCGTGGTTGAAACGTTTGGCCTCTTCTTTGGCTAAGATGATGACTTTTCTGGCCCGCTCGGTAAACCGGTCAAACATGGAATATCCCTCCGCGTTTTAAATACTATCGGCACTCTTGAGTATGAGTGCATTATATAAAAAAAGAATGTTCAAAGTAATTCGACGGACTTCAATTCCCGCCTCAGGAACGCGGCCCTCTCGTAATCCCGGTCGGTGGAGGAAAGGGCCCGGTTGGAGCACTTTTGCAGGTGGGACGGCTGGATCATGATGAAGAGCTCGTTCAACTTGGCCGCGGAGAGGCCTTGGATGACGCCCAGGTCCACGCCCAGACGGACGAGCGACAGGTGGGTCGTCGTCTCGCGGCTCGAAATGAAGCGGGCCGCCTTGAGGGCCCCCAGCGCGCGCCAGATCTGGTCCTCCAGCTTGTCCTTCTTCTTGGTCTGCAGGATTTCCCGGGCTTCCTTTTCGTTCTGGATGATTTGCCGGATGACGCGCTCCAGGGATTCGATGATTTCGGCCTCGTTGACGCCGAGGGTCATTTGATTGGAGAATTGGAAGAAGTTCCCGCTCGGCTGAGTGCCTTCCCCGTACATGCCGCGCGCCGCCAAATTGAGTTTTTGGAGCGCCTGCAGAACTTTGTTGATCTGTTTGGTCATGACCAGCGCCGGCAGGTGGAGCATGCAGGACGCGCGCAGGCCGGTCCCCACGTTGGTGGGACAGGCGGTGAGGAACCCGAGCGTCGGGTGATAGGCGTAAGCCATGTGCCCGGCCAGTTCCGAATCCAGGCGGTCGATCAGCTCCCAGGCCCCTCTCAGATTGAAACCGGATTGCAGAACCTGGATTCTCAGATGGTCCTCTTCCAAAATCATCACGGAAGCCACTTCGTCCCGGCTGAGACAAACCGCCATGTCCTGCTTGGCGGAGGCGTGTTCATGGCTGATCAAATGGCGTTCCAGCAAAAACTGCTTGTCCAGGGACGAGAGGTCCTTTTGCTCGAAGAAGAAACCTTCTTTGAAGAGCGCGGCCTTTTTCACGGCGGACTCGGCCAGGTCGATCAGCTCTTCGCTCTCGTCTTTGGCCAAATGGTGGGTGAACAGGAATCCGGCGATGTTCCGGGCCAGGCGCATCCGGCTGCTCATCACGATATCCGAGGCCTCGCCTTCGCCTCGCAGCCACTCGCACCGCGAATGAAGGAGGGGATCCAGGTCAGACATCGGATTTTCCGCCGGGACCTTTTTTTATCTGCGTTTCCAGCTGCTTGATCTGGTCGCGGATTCTCGCCGCCTCTTCGAACTCCTCCATCTGGATGCTCTTGCGAAGTCGCTCCTGGAGGTCCTTGAGGTCGATGTGGAAACGGATTTGGGTGGGCGTGTTGCCGGGCTTCTTGCCAGTGTGCTGGATGCCCTTCTGCACCCGCTTGATCAAGGACGTCAGCGGCTTGGAGAAATCCTCGTAGCATTCGGGACAGCCCAGCCGGCCGGACTTGGCGAATTCCTCGTAAGTGAGCCCGCATCCGCGGCAGCGCGACTCCTCTTTTTTCTGGAGGCCGATCATGCTGTTCAGGTCGTTCAGAAGCTCGTTGAAGGAAAATTGGGTCTTGAGGTCGCCGCTCTTCTCCTGGGCGCAGGTCTCGCACAGATGCAGCTCGAGCATCTGGCTGTTCACGATCTCCGTCAGATGGATGCTGGCCTCGGATTTTCCGCAAACATTGCACAACACGCTTTCAATCTCCCAGTTTGTAACGCACGCCGTCGGTTTTCGTCAGGGCGTGAAACGCGCGCATGAGCTTCAGCGTGGACTTCCCCGGCGCGCCTTCACCGATCTTCCGCCCGTCGATCTTCACCACGGGAATGACCTCCGCCGCAGTCCCCGTCAAAAAGACCTCCTCGGCGTTGAACAGATCGTGACGGGTAAGAATTCGTTCTTCAAACGGCACTTTGAGCTTGCGGGCCAGCTCTATTATAGCACCGCGCGTAATCCCCTTCAAAGCGCCGAGATACGTCGGCGGCGTCACAAGCGTGCCCTGGCGCATGGCGAAGATGTTGTCGCCCGTGCATTCGGCGACGTAGCCCTGGAAATTCAGCATGATCGCTTCCTGATACCCCGCGATCCCGGCCTCGATCTTGGCCATGATGTTGTTCAGGTAATTCAGGGACTTGAGCGACGGATTCAGGGCCTCCGGAAGGTTCCTCACGGTCGGCACGGTGATGATTTCCAATCCGTTCCGGTACAGCTCGTCCGGGTAAAGGATGATCTTGTCGGTGATGATGATCACCGTCGCCCGTTTGCATTTTTTCGGGTCCAGCCCGAGGTCTCCGACGCCGCGCGTCACCACCAGCCGCACGTAGGCGTTTGACAGGCGGTTGATCTGCAGCGTCCGGATCACCGCTTTGGCCATCTCCTCCCGCGTAAGCGGGATTTCGAGCATGATGGTGTGGGCCGACTCGTAGAGCCGTTCCAGGTGCTCCTGCAGCTTGAAGACCAGGGAATTGTAGGAGCGGATGCCTTCAAAAACGCCATCGCCGTACAAGAGGCCGTGGTCGAAAATAGAGACCTTCGCTTCCGATTTAGGATACCATTTGCCATCGATGTAAGCCTGCAATTCCATGATTCCAGTCTCCTTTTTTCTCACGATTCTTTCGCCGAAAGACGGCCTTCGTGAAGGTGGTAAACGCGGCGCGCCTTGCGGATCAGACTCTCTTCGTGCGTCACGATCAAAAAGGTCTGCCCGTCTTCCCGGTTGAATTTCACGAGAAGCTCAAAGACCTGTCCGGCCGTTTCCTCGTCCAGATTCCCGGTGGGCTCGTCGCAAAAGACGAGGTCCGGCCCGTTGATGAGGGCCCGCGCGATGGCGGCCCGCTGCTGTTCCCCGCCCGACAATTGGGTGGGGTAGTGCGATGCCCGCTCGAGGAGCCCCATGCGCTCGAG
>JACQVP010000006.1 GCA_016209715.1 Candidatus Omnitrophota bacterium | reverse complement strand
GCCATGGCCAGGGCAAAGGCGCCGTAACTCAGGGTGATCGTGAGCACGTGAATGGTCAGCCAGAAATTGTTTCGCAGCTCGGTCACCAGGGGAGAAATGCTCGGGTCGAGCGCGGCCGGGAGGCTGTCGGCGAGTACCAGGCCGAAGGCGGAGACCGCGGCGGCGGAGGCCGCCAGATGATTGGAGCGGTTGAAAATATAAAGGATCAGGGAGAAAAGTACCGCGGCCCACGAGACCCAGACCACGGACTCATACATGTTGCTCACGGGAGGGCGCCCCGCGATGAGGCAGCGGACGACAAAACCGTAAGTGTGGAACGCGAATCCGGCGATCAGAAGACCGAGGCCCGAAGCCGAAAAAAGGGCCCGCGTCGCCGCGTGAAGGGGGGCCAGGAGCAAGAGGACCAGGAAGGCGGCCAGGTAAAGCCACCAGGCCTTCCGGAAAGGATGGAGGCGAAGGTAGTGAAGTTCGCGGTCCAGGGACCGGTCGCGGCCGAGGGCCTTCACGAAGTTTTCCGAGTTTTGCCGGAACGAATCTTCATTGCCCGACTGATAGGCGGCCAATAACGCGTCCCAGGCGGGCTTGAGTGAATCCGATCCGGGGACCGCGCCGGCCTGGTCGATGCTGGCCCAGCGCTGGTCCCGCGCCACGGGCGGGGCAATGACCGTCCAGGAGCGACCCTGCGCGCTGTTGTAAAACAGATTGAGCTTTTGGTAGAGATCGAGCTCTTTTTGCTCGAGAAACGTGAGCGTCTCGCCGGCGTCACTCCGGGCCGCCACGGCCTCCGCCTTCTCGAGAAAGGCGTGATTGGAGGCGAGCGCCTGCGGGCTGATCCGTTTTTCCGGGCCCAGGCCGAGGGCGTCCTTCAATTCCTTGGAGGTGACCGGGATCAAGGGCTGTTTTTCCCAGGATTCGGTGGCGGCGAGCCAGCCGAACAGGACGGGGACCGCGTCCAGCCCTTCGAAGCTTTCGCGGCCGGTGACGAAGACCATCACTTCCCGGGCGAAACTCAGGAAAGGCTTGATTCTCCCGCCGCTCTGGACCGCCATGCTTTCCAGCGGTTCCCACGCCGCTTTCGAAAATTTTCCCGAACCGGCTTCGGAGAGGGGGGAGAAGAACGCGAGGCACAATAAAAGAAGCGCGAAGACGCGATTAGTTTTCAGCATAGAGTGGTTTTGAGTTGGAAAACCTTTTCATGTAGAACATGACGATAATCCCCAGGATCATGATGATGCTTCCTGCGTATTTTACCGGAATCCCGGGGTCGCGGGCCACCTGGAAAATGGACACCTCCGGGCCGTCCTCCCGCAATTGGTAGCCCGACTGGTAAACTTTGTAGCCGCGGTGCTCGAGCGGCTCGTTCATGCTGATGATCAATTCCTTGCTCACGCCCTTCACCGGGTCCTCGAGCGTGACCTTGCTCTTGAAGCTGGCAGGCCGCTGCGTGCCGGGGTAATAATCGATCATGAAGTCCTGAAGCTCGAGTTCGAAATGGAGCGGCGAGGTGCGGTCGCCGTAAGTCACGTGATAGGGCACGCCGCCCAGGAAAAAGATCTCATGGCTGCCGCTCGTGAACCAGGTTTCATGCGCCGCCCCCTCCTTCTCAAAGCGGACGCGGGCGGCCGGGCGCGGGCTCTTGCCCTGCGTCGGCATGGGCCTCGGCTCGAAACCCGTGCGGAATTCGGCCTCGGGCTCGAAGGATTCTACCACAAAGCGGATGTCCATCCAGCCGGTGCTGTATTCTTTGCCGGTCTCGAGCGGCGAGGCGGGAAGGGCCACGCCCTGGGTCTTGATTTGGTAAACCAGCGAGCCGTCCCCTTTCTTCACGAAACGAAGTTCGTTCACGGAGCTTCCTTCCGCCAGCGGGGCCTCGAAGCCGACCTTGATGCCGGTCTGGCTCGGCTTCAGCCCGTGGATCGTCGGAAAATCGGGAAAGCGGGCGAAGACGGTGTGTTTTTCCGCGGCCCCGTTTCCGGTGAGGGTGACTTCGCAGGCCGGATTGACGGGCGCGTCGGATTTGTTGACCAGGACGTTGTTTTCCACCGCGGCATGGGGAAGATAGCGGTTGACTGTGACCGTGAAAGCGGTGTCCGGGACCGGGACCTCCTTTTCCAGCAAATCGTCCACGGGGAACCGGGTTGATTTGCCGTCCGCCTGGAGAACGATCTCGCCTTTCTCGGCGGAGGCTCCGGCAGTCTCAAACTCGCTTCCGGCGAATTTTACCAAAGCCGGTCCCAGATGCACGCTGTCCCGGTCGGGATCCCCTTCGAGGAGCCACCCGCCCGATTTCATCACCGAATTAAAAACGGAGACCTTCACGGCCGGCTTGCCGCCGGCTTTGGGCACCATTTCCTCCCGGTGCTCGGAATGCGGATAATAGGCCGTCAGATAAGCCTTCAAGCCTTCCGGCCCCGACTCGGTGAGGGCTCGCCGGCCTGTCCATTCGAAGGCGGTCGTTTTCAAGGGGACGGTGACGGATTCATGGTTCTTGGGCACCAGGATGTGGAGCAGGGGCTGGGCCAACTCGATCCGGTCGCCTTTTTCCCCCTCGGCCAGGGCCAGGATGCCCTCGACGGCAAATCGCTGAGTCATCCAGGAGCCGAAAAGGATGAAAAGGATCCCGGCGTGGGTCATGAGAAAACCGAGGTGGCGTTTTTGCCAGGGTAAACGGTTCAGGGCGGAGGCGGCCACGTTGACGCCGAGGAGAAGCAGGAGGACGTTGAACCAGGCGCTGTAGTAAATGACCTTTTGCGCGGCCAGGGCGCCGTGGGCGGATTCGATGATGGTCCCCGCTGCCAGCGCGGCGGCCAAGCCGGTCAACAACAGGACCGCCAGCTTCAGCGAAGCCAGAAAATTATAAGCTGATTGAATCGCCGCTTTGAACACAGTTCGATTCTACGCAATCCGATAGTTGAACGGAATACGCGAGAGGGATGGATTCTGAGAGCAGACTGGAACGGCGCTTATTCGTTCCGAAACCGTCTTTCGGACGATCCGGATCTGCCTTCTCTGCGGGGCTCTTTCGGCCGGGCTTCGGCCACCGTCATATTACGGCCCATGAAATCGGTTCCGTTGAGAGAGATCGCTTTTTGGGCTTCGTCAGCGGTGGACATTTCCACGAATGCGAAGCCTTTCGAGCGGCCCGTCATCTTGTCCGTGATGATGCTGACGGACTGAACGGTCCCGAACTGCGCAAAGAGGTTCTTCAGCTCTTCTTCTTTCGCGTTGTAGCTCAAGTTTCCTATGTAGAGTCTCGGTTCCATGTAACACCTTTTGTCCGGATTCAACGAATTTCACCGGTTGCAACTAGCATACAATCTTCGGAATTGAATATCAAGGGGTACCTTTTGCGTTCTCGAGCGCGGCCAGAACTTCATCGACGTGTCCGTCGACTTTGACCCGGTCGAAGATCCGCTCGATCCTTCCGGCGGCGTCGATCACGACCGTGGTCCGCACGGTGCCCATGTACTTTTTCCCATAGAGGGATTTTTCCTGCCAGACCCCGTAAGCGCGCACGGTCTCCTTGCCGGGGTCAGCGAGCAGGGGAAAGTTGAGGGCAAATTTTTCCTTGAACTTCCGGTGCGAATCGGCGGAATCGACGCTCACGCCGGCGACTTCGGCGCCCCGCTTCCGGATCCTGGCGATCTGGTCCCGGAAATCGCAGGCCTCGCGCGTGCAGCCTGGGGTGTTGTCCTTCGGATAAAAAAAGAGGACCAGTTTTTTCCCTTTAAATTCGGAGAGCCGCGCCTTCTTGCCCTGGTCCGTCAGCAGTTCGAAATCCGGGGCCGGCAGCCCTTCCTTGAGTCCGGTTGGCATTCGCTAACTC
>JACQVP010000015.1 GCA_016209715.1 Candidatus Omnitrophota bacterium | reverse complement strand
GTCTTGGCGCTGCTGGGCGTGGTTGGTTTCGTGCTCGCGAGCATCGGCTTCGTCATCTTCACCTGGGCCGCTCGGGCCCGCCGGCTCGAAAGGGGAGGGCAGGGCTGACCGGATCCATGCTCTACCGGGCGATTTCTTTCGCGGGCTTTCTCGGGTTCGCCGGAATCGCCTGGATATTTTCCTCCCATCGCAAATTCGTCCCCTGGCAGAAGGTCATTGCCGGCCTGGTTTTTCAACTCCTTCTCGGGTTCTTCATCTTTAACTTTCCGGCCACGCACGGCTTTTTCCTGGTCCTGAACGACGCCGTGCTCGAGCTTCTCAATGTTTCGCGCCGCGGCTCCGAGTTCCTTTTCGGGCCGCTGTCCCGCGGGCCCGGAGAACCGGGGTCCGTCGGTTTTGTCCTGGCCACTCAGGTGATGCCCGTCGTGATCTTCTTTTCGGCGTTCACGGCGGTGCTTTACCACATCGGATTTTTGCAGCGGGTGGTGCGCGTCTTTGCCAAGATTTTCCATCGGGTGCTCGGGCTGAGCGGCGCCGAGGCCCTTTACGGCAGCGCGAACGTCTTTGTCGGCGTGGAATCCGCGCTCTTGGTGCGTCCCTATATCGAGAGGATGACGCGTTCCGAGCTGTTGTTCCTGCTCACTTCGGGAATGTCCACCGTTGCCTCCAGCACCCTCGGGATCTATGTTGGATTTCTGGCCGGCCAGTTTCCCGGCATTGCCGGGCACCTGCTTGCCGCTTCGGTCTTGTCGATCCCCGCCGCGTGTGTAATCGCCAAGATCATGATCCCGGAAACCGACCTCCCGGAAACCCGCGCTCAAGTCCCTCCCGAGGACGGTCAGCGAAACGGAAATCTGATGGGGGCGGTCATTGAGGGGGCCATGGACGGGCTGAAACTCGCGGTTTCGATCGGGGCGTTGCTCATCGCCATGATCGGGATGGTGGCGATGATTGACAAGATCATCGCCTGGCCTTGGGGCTGGTTGAAACTTTCCCATCCTTTGACCTTGGAAGGGCTATTGGGCTGGTTTTTTTACCCCGTGACTTTTTTGCTCGGGTTGGCCCCCCAGGACGCGGCTCACGCCGCCCGCCTCCTGGGCGAGCGCGTGATCTTCACGGAAGTCGTCGCCTACCGGGACTTGGCCGAACTGGTCCGGACGGGAGCGTTCAAGGATCCGAGGTCCGTGATGATTCTGAGTTACGCGCTCTGCGGTTTCGCGCATATCCCGTCGGTGGCAATTTTCGTCGGGGGGACGGCGGCCCTGGCCCCGTCCCGGAAGGACGAACTTGGAGGGTTGGGAATGCGGGCTTTGCTGGCCGCGACGCTGGCGACGCTGATGACCGCCTGCGTGGCCGGGATCTTCGGAAGCGGCCGCTCTCTTTTGCTCAGTTAGCCGAGACCAGCTTTTCTTTGTAAAACCGGTACGCCAGCCGCCCCGCGTACGGATAAGAAATAATCGAAGTGTAGTGACCGAAGGGCACGAAAAAGGCCTTCGGCTTCCCCAGGGCCCGCCACAAACGCCGCGCGTAAACAGGCCGCACCACCCGGTCAAACAAACTGATGTACATGGCGACGTTTTCCGTCTTCACGTGCTTGGCGAAAAACAGCGGTTCTGTCTTGATGTGCCGGAGGATGTCCCAAGCCAGGTCCCGGGGAGATTTCTCACGCTTCCGGGCGGTGTGCCGGACGAGCTTGAGGATCCTGCGGTGCCTGGTCCGGGAGATGATGCCGGAAACCGGCGCCCCAGCCAGCGCCAGGACATGGCATTTCGGCCGCGCGTCGAGGGCCGCGACCACGCTCCCGATGATGGCCCCGAAACTGATTCCGAACGTTCCGATCCGCTGGGAATCGGTCTTCTCGTGTTGGACGATCCAGTCCAGGACCTTGAGGTCCCGGATCACGGCGTTTTTCAAATAGTGCTCGATTTGGTCAAAATCCCGGGAAGTGTCGTAAGTGAAGGGATCGTGTTCGACGACGGCCGCGTTAAAACCCCTCCGGGCGAAATATTGGGCAAAGACCCGGGCGATTCTGGTTCCGCGGAAGATGGGGTTGATCAGGATCGTGGGCAAGCGGCCCGCGAGGCTGCTTTCATACAGGTAAACGTTGAATTCGCGGTTCGCTTCCGTTTCCGCGGCCGTCGGATAACGTAAACATATTTTTTTGACTTGGTAATGTCGATTGGATTTCAGAGGGATCGCCGAGTGAGCGGGGAGGTGTTTCGAATAGGTGTAATAGCTGTTCCACTCATGCGGCAGTAAGAAAAGGGGTTGCGGCATATATAAGGAAGTATACCCCACATAAAAATTGCTTGTCACAAGGGCTGACGCGGGCTTAAAATACGCCACGACCGAATGAAGCGCCGCGCCTGCACCTTCGGGTGCGGTGATTTGCCTGTGATAACGCGTTAGCGGTTTCATGAAGCCGCCAAATAGGCGCCCGTAGCTCAGTTGGATAGAGCAACTGCCTTCTAAGCAGTGGGTCGCCTGTTCGAATCAGGCCGGGCGCACGTTAGTGACAATTTCGTCAGTCTGTTCGTCGTGGATCTACGTTTTTGTAACAGGCTCAACCCACATACCTCACCTTTTGTATTGCCGGAGCCCGATTTCGTCTCAACAGAGTTGGCATTGCATTTGCAATCAACCGGCATGATCGTCCCAGGATCTGCCGTCCATGAAAAAAATCGAATGCATGGTTCACCCAGCGCATTTGGATCGTTTTGAAAGGGAACTGTGGGACGGCGGCGCCGTCGGGATCATGATAGTCCCCGGGAATCGACGCCGAAGATCAAAATTGCAAGTGCGAATTTTAGTCAACGACGAACAGGCAGACGAAATCATACAGTTAGTCCGGAAGCATCAGACACGATTTTCAAGTAACAACCAGTCAACCCAAAACGGGAGGGAGGAAGTATGAAAAAGTTCTTCTCAGTGATTTCCGCAGTATTCCTCTTTTTCGGGCTTTTGAGCGTCCCCGCGTTGCATGCGGATGAACCGGTGGCGACGGCGAAAGACCTGGAGAAGATCAACGAGCAGTTGATGGATCAGATCAAGAACTTGCAGAACCAAGTTCGCGACCTGTCTTCCAGAGTCGACGCCACTGAACGCCGGCCGGCCGCGGCTCCCACTTACGTCGCGGGGACCGAGACTCCCAGGGAAGGCGGTGTCCTGAAGACGCTGGAGGACATTAACCTGAGCGGGTTCCTCGACACCTCCTACAGCTACAACATGAACCGTCCTCAAAAGGCGGGCACCAGCGCGGGCACCAACAACATGCGGGTGTTTGACACGCGCGACAACAACTTCGACTTGAACGCCCTGGAACTCGACTTCGAGAAGCTTGCCCCGGAGACGGGCGGCGTTGGTTTCCGCGCGGACCTCGTTTATGGTCTGAACGCGACGGTCACCGATGGCGGCGGTCTCAATTTTGACGGCGTCGCCGGCGTCGGCCCCGATGAGTTCGATCTTCAGCAGGCCTACGGGGAGTTGAATATCCCGATCAACGGGGGTTCGCTTCTGGGCGACAACATCAACCTCAAAGCCGGTAAGTTCGTGACTCTCGCCGGAGCCGAAGTGATCGAATCCAAGGACAACTGGAACATTTCCCGTTCCATCGCCTTTGGCTTCGGGATTCCTTTCGCGCACACGGGCATCCGCAGCGGTTGGACCCTCCTGGACGGCAAAGTGAACGCCACCCTGGGAATCAACAACGGCTGGGACACGGTGCAGGAAACCGGGAACGGCAAAACCGTCGAGATGGGCTTGACGACGAACCTGACCGACAATTTGACTTTCGCTACGGCCAATTACATCGGCCCCGAATCGCAGACGGATGCCGTCTCGGGGGCGATTATTGACGACGTTCGTTTCCTCACGAGCAATGTTCTGACCTGGAAGACGCCCGTCGAAAAGTTGACCCTCATGGGGAATTTCGATTTCGGCAATCAAAGGAATGTGACCACGATCACGGCGGGTTCCGCGGAGCCTTATCCGTTCGAATCCGGCCAGTGGCATTCCTATAATTTGTACGCGAAGTATGACCTGTCCGACAAAATGTACCTCGCTTACCGCGGGGAACTCTTCCGCGACGACGATTCGTTCCGGACCTTCGGGACCACGACTCCGCGCGTCGCCCGGAAATTCTGGGGTCATACCTTCACGCTCGATTACCGTCCTTACACCAACCTGATCACCCGCCTGGAATACCGGCAGGACAACGCTGACGCCAGTATTTATGATGTGACCGGCGGCGGTTCGACGAACGGTCAGGGAAGTCAGAGCACGTTTGCGACGCAGTTGATTTACCTGTTTTAAGCTGGAGAGGGGGAAGGGGTCAGTGAAAAGGAGAATCGTATGGACCTGAAAGTAGTCGTAGATACGCTTTGGGTTCTCATCACCGCGATGCTGGTGTTCTTCATGAACCTCGGCTTCGCGTGCGTGGAGGCGGGATTTCAGCAAGGCAAGAACTGCGTGAATATTCTCTCGAAGAATTTCGTGGTTTTTGCGGTGTCGACCCTGGCCTTCTGGTTTATCGGATGGGGACTCATGTTCGGAGACGGCAATCCTTGGGTGGGCTTGCAAGGTTTGTTCATGCTTCACGGCGCGGACAACAGCCCGGCCACGGGGGATGCCTATCAGGGCGTCTATGGGTCGATTGCCTGGACCGGAGTACCCCTTCTCGCCAAGTTTTTCTTCCAGTTAGTTTTTGCCGGAACCGCGGCGACCATCGTGTCCGGTTCCGTCGGAGGGAGAATCAAGTACTTCTCCTTCATCCTGTTCTCGTTTCTTCTCGTCGGTCTCGTTTACCCCGTGGTCGGTCACTGGATCTGGGGCGGAGGCTGGCTGGCGAAGCTCGGATTTTGGGATTTCGCGGGTTCCACCGTGGTGCACTCGGTCGGCGGCTGGGCCGCATTGGCCGGCGTGATCGTGCTGGGCCCCCGGTTCGGTAAATTCGGCCCGAACGGCCAGATCAACGTGATTCCGGGGCACAATTTGTCCCTGGCCCTGATCGGGACGTTCGTGCTCTGGCTCGGCTGGTTCGGGTTTAATCCGGGCAGCACCATGGCCGCGGACCCGAGATTGATCGCCCACATCTGCGTCACGACCAACATGGCCGCGGCCGCGGGTGTGATTTCTTCGACCTTCATGTCCTGGGCTTTATTAAAGAAGCCGGATTTGGGCATGACGTTGAACGGCTGCCTGGCGGGTCTGGTGGCAGTCACTGCCCCGTGCGCGTTTGTGAGCGTGGGAAGCTCCGCCATCATCGGCCTCATCGCCGGGATCATTGTCGTGCTGGCGGTCATTTTCTTCGACAAGGTCCACATCGATGATCCGGTGGGCGCGACCGCGGTTCACCTCGCGAACGGTGTTTTCGGCACGATTTGCGTGGGACTCTTCGCCCAGGATTGGGTCAGCCCGAATACGACCGGGAACGGCCTTTTCTTCGGCGGCGGAACCAAACTGCTGTTTGCCCAGCTGACCGGTGTCGGCGCGGTTGCCGTTTTCACCTTCTTCGGATCCTTGCTCATCTGGATCCTCCTCAAGGCGACCGTGGGCATCCGCGTGACCTTGCAGGAAGAGCTGGAAGGTCTTGATATCGGCGAACACGGAAACCAGGCTTATCCCGAATTCGTGACGAAGAAGCTCAGCGTGTCCTATGCCGGTATCGGCACTGAGTCTAGCGCGAATTTCGCGGAGGGCAAGGTGGCCAAGGAGGCACTCAGATGAAGAAGATAGAAGCGATCATCCGCCCGGAAAAGCTCGATCAGGTCCGGCGGGCTTTGGAAAAATCGGGTTACCCCGGCATCATGATTTCCGCGATTGAAGGACACGGCAAGCAAAAAGGCGTGGTCCAGCAGTGGCGCGGAGAGGAATACCGGGTGGACCTGATCCCGAAGGTGAAAGTCGAGATTGTCGTGAATGACGACGAGGTGGATCGTATTTTGGACACGATCACCGATTATGCGAAGACCGGCCAGGTCGGCGACGGCAAGATTTTCGTTTATGACGTCATCGAGGCGGTCCGCATCCGCACCGGAGAATCGGGCAAAGTCGCGATTTGAAAAAGTGTTTTAAAGGGGGGCCTTCAAGATAAACTTTTGATCCCTTCCCTCCTCTCAAAAGGAAAATCAATGAAGGCCCCCCTCTTTTTTTTTACTCAGGCAAGAAGCACTTCCCCGCGATCTGGACCAGGTCCGGCTGCGGCCGCATCCCTGGGAGTTTTACCTTTATTTCGACGTCTAGGCGCGGGTCCGGAAGATTAATTCGCGAAAAGCCCTTTCTCGGCAGGAGAAAGGGCTTTTTTTGTTTTCCGGGGCCGGTTGACAAATTCGGCCGAGTTCAGTATCATGCACGTAACCTTCGAGGAGACAAATGGTTAAATCGGATCAATGGATCGAGAAAATGGCCCGGGAGGGCATGATCGAGCCCTTCGAAGCGGCCCAGATCCGCCGCGGCATTTCTTACGGCCTGTCCTCTTACGGATACGACATACGGATCGCCGACGAATTCAAAGTGTTTTCTCCGGACGGCCTTTCCGTGGTAGATCCGAAGGAATTCAAAGAGGAGGCCTTCCGGACCGTGCGGACGGAATGCTGTCTCGTGCCGGCCGCGTCGTTCGTGCTGGCCCGGACGGTGGAATACTTCCGTATCCCGCGCAATATCATCACTCTGTGCGTGGGAAAATCGACTTACGCCCGCTCCGGCGTGCTCGTCAACGTGACCCCGTTCGAGCCGGAGTGGGAAGGCTACGCGACGTTGCAGATATTCAACACGGCGCCGGTGCCCGCCAAGATTTATGCTTTCGAGGGCGTCGCCCAGGTCATTTTCCTGGAGAGCGACGAGACCTGCCTGGTCTCGTACCGGGACAAAAAGGGAAAATATCAGAAGCAGACGGAAATGACGCTTCCGAAGATGTAGGGGGCCCTTTGTCGCATCTCGCGGAGTACGTGCGGCTGTTCAACGCCGGCGAGTTCTTTGAGGCCCACGAGGTCCTGGAGGAGGAGTGGCACCGGCAGCGGCGAAATAACGATTGCCTGAAGGGGCTGATTCAGATCGCCGCCGCATTCGTGCACATCCGGAAAAAGAACTGGTCCGGGGCCAAGTCTCTTTTGACGAACGGCCGGCGCCTGATCGCTCCTTGCGGGCCGTTTTATGAGGGGTTGGACCTCGAGCGCCTCGACCGCGAGGCCGCGCGGGCGGAGGCGGCCGTGGGGCGCGGGGGGGCGGAAAAAATCGAGGCGCCGGTTTTGATATGGACCGGGACATGAACTGTTTTTCAGAGGAGGGAACATGAAATCGTCGGCGGTGCTCAGGGATGAAATCAAAAAGAAACCGGGAGCCCTCGTCCTCGGGTTTTTTGAAGGGGAAAGGGAAATTCCCGCTTCCATCGGCAAACTGGACGCGGCCCATCAGGATTTTTTCGACGGGCTTTTCCGCGCCAAGCGATTTGAAGGGAAGGACAAGCAGATTTTTTTTAGTTTCCTTCCGGCCTTGAAATCGGCCCAGTCGGTCTTTCTCGCAGGCCTCGGGAAGAAGGACCAGTACACGCTCGAAAAATTCCGCGGCGTCGTGGGCCGGGTCGTGAAGCAGGCCGCGGCCCATCATCTGGCCGCGCTGAGTTTCGACGTCAAATCGCTCGCCCCGCAGAAGGCGTCCTCCCATGACATCGGCCGCGCCGTGAGCGAGGCCTCGCTGCTGGCGTCCTTCCGTTTCGACAAGTACAAGACGGGCGCCGCCCAGAAAGCCGATCATGATCTGAAGAACCTGGACCTGGTTTGCGATGAGCTGCTCGAAAAGAAGGAAATGCAGGCCGGCATCAAGTTCGGGCGACTGGTCGGAGAGGCCGTCAATCTGGCCCGGACGCTTTCCTCTGAGCCCGCCAATCAAATGACGCCGGAGATCCTCGCCGCCAGGGCCCGGGAGGCGGCCGAAGACGCGGGCCTGATTTGCCAGGTTCTGGACCGGGACGAAATCAAAGAATTGAAAATGGGCGGGCTTCTCGGCGTGGCCCAGGGGTCCTCGGAGCCGCCGAAGTTCATCATCCTCGAAACCCCCTATGAAAATCCCTCGCAAAAGCCCGTGGTCCTGGTCGGCAAGGGGATCACGTTCGACAGCGGCGGCATTTCGCTCAAGCCGCCCGAGGGCATGGAAAAGATGAAATACGACATGTCGGGCGCCGCCTCCGTGATCGCCACGGTGTGGCTGGCCGGGAAATTGAAATTGCCGGTCAAGGTGATCGGTTTGGCCCCCACTTGCGAGAATTTGCCGAGCGAGAAGCCGCAGAGACCCGGGGACATCGTTACCATTTCCAACGGCAAGACCGTGGAAGTGATCAACACCGACGCGGAAGGGCGTTTAATCCTGGCGGACGGCCTTTCCTACGGCGTGAACCTGAAGCCGCGTTATTTGATCGACATCGCCACGCTCACCGGTTCCTGCCGCGCCACCTTCGGCGAATACGCCATCGGCGTCATGGGCACTAACCGAAACCTGCTCGATTCGCTGCGGGAGGCGGGGGAGAAATCCGGGGAAAGGACCTGGGAACTGCCGCTGTGGGATGAATACAAAGACCATGTCCGCAGTGATTTTGCCGATCTGAAGAACGTGGGCAAGGGCCTCGCGGGCGCCATCATCGGCGGGAAGTTCCTGGAGGAGTTCACGGGCGGCGTGCCCTGGGCCCATCTCGACATTGCCAGCACGGGCTGGTTTGAGGAACACCACGCCTACTTGGCCAAAGGCGCGACGGGCGCCGGCGTTCGGCTCCTCATTCAATTCCTGAAAGACCTGACCTGAAGCGTTATTCCCCGGCCGGGGGGCGGGTTTCGTGCTTCTCGAATCTCGAGAAGGCCAGATAAGCCGCCGGGACCACGAAAAGCGTCAGAAGGGTCGAGACCGTGACCCCGCCGATCACGGAGATGGCCATGGGAATGCGGGTCTCCGCTCCGGGCCCCATCGCCAGGGCGGGCGGTATCGCGGCCGCGATCGTTGAGACCGTGGTCATGATGATCGGCCTCAGCCGGATCGGGCAGGCCGTGAGAAGCGCTTCCCGGACTCCCAACCCTCTTTCCCGCATCTGATTGGTGAACTCCACCAGCAGAATCGAATTCTTTTTCACGATCCCCATCAGCAGAATCAGCCCGATCATGCTGAAGACGTTCAGGGAAAATCCGCTCAGGGCGAGCGAGAGGAAGGCGCCGGACAGGGAAAAGGGGAGTGCCAAAAGCACCGTGACCGGGTGGATCAAGTGGTTGAACTGGGAAGCGAGCACCATGAAGGCCACGACAATCCCGAGCCACAGCGCGAAAATAAGGCTTTCGAAAGACTCCCGGAAGGTCTGGCTGGTGCCGCTGAAGACGAGGCGGTAGCCTTCCGGAAGGATGGCCTTGGCGATCTCTTCGGCCTTTTTCAGGGAATCGGCCTGTGATTTCCCGCGCCCGATGTTCGCAAAAATCCCGATGGCCCGTTCGCGGCCCTTCCGCGTGATGGCGAGCAGGGAAGGCTTTTCCTCGATTCTCGTCACGTCCGACAATCGGACCATTTCTCCCCGGTTGTTCCACACCACGAGCTTCTGAATGTCTTCGGCCCGCGCCCTTTGTTCTTTGACGACCTGCACGCGCACGTCGTAACGCCGCCCGCTCTCGGTGTATTTGGCGACTCGCTCGCCTCCGATCATGGCGTTGATGGCGGAAGCGATCGAGTTGATGCTCACGCCCCGCGCGAAAGCCAGGTCTCGGTCGGGATACACGCGCAATTCCGGCATCCCCGACTGATAGTCCGTGTCGACGTCCTGGAAGAGATCGCTTTTTCTCATCTCGGCCTCGATCTGGTCGGCCAGCTCCACCAGGCGGTCCCAGTTGGGGCCGCGGATGGTGAATTCGATGGGAAACCCACGCTGCGCTGCGAACCCGCGCATCGAAAGGTCCTGGATCACGGCCTTGACGTCAGGGACCTGGTTGAATTCCCGGCGGTAATAGGCCATGATCTCCTCCTGCGTCCAGCGTTTTCCCGTCTCGGGGTCCCGCGGCCTGTCGCGCGGCGCCTTCAACGTGACGAAAAGCATTCCCGAGTTGACCTCGCCTCCGCCGAAGCCGCCGACCGCGGCGTAATAGCGCTTGAACTCCGGCCGTTGCATGGCGATCTTCTCCACCTCCTTCATCCGTTCGCTCGTGAACTCGAGCGAGGAGCCGATGGGGGTCTTGATCCGGCACAGAAACATGCTCTGGTCCTGTGCCGGCACGAATTCTTTCCGGATGCGGGGCAGCGAGGCCAGGGACAGCACGAAGAAGACGATGGAAATAAGGAAGACCAGCCATTTGTGGTCCAGGCAGAAGACTAGGAGCTTGGCATAGACGTTTTTCGAGTATTCCATGGCCTTTTCCACCCATCCCGTGATCCCGCGATGCGTGGTGGCGACGTCCAAAAACTGAGAGCACCGCATGGGGGCCAGCGTCAGGGCTTCCAAGAGGGACAATGCGACGGCGGCCGAGATGGTGATGCCGAATTGGAAAAAGAATTTGCCGATGAT
>JACQVP010000014.1 GCA_016209715.1 Candidatus Omnitrophota bacterium | reverse complement strand
GCTGGGGTTGAAGGCATTGGCAGGAGTAATCCGGTCAAAATCGTCATAAATATCTGATTTGTAAAGACTTGTAAATAAAAACCCCCTTCTTTGATTGACAGCCATTTTGCTTTCCGGTAGAATTACAGGAATTTCCACACAGGATCTAATAATATGCATCTAAAAGAGTTGAAAGAAATGATCAATCTCATGAAAGAGCACGACCTGGTCGAGCTGGAGATTGAAAAGGAAGGCGAACGCATCCGCTTGAAAAAGGATACCGCCGGTTACGCCCCCAAGGAAGAGATCTCCCACGCCCGCTTCATACCCGCCGTTTCCGCGCCTGAAACAGGCGCCGGAGCGCTTCCCCGGCAGGAAGCCGGCAATGATCGTATTGTTTTCGTGCGCTCTCCCATGGTGGGCACGTTTTACGGCGCCCCCGCCCCGGACCAGGATCCCTATGTGACCAAAGGGCATGTGGTTAAGGAAGGCGACGTTCTCTGCATCATTGAGGCCATGAAGCTCATGAACGAGATCAAATCGGAAATCAACGGGAAAGTCGTGGACATCCTGGTGACGAACGGCCAACCCATTGAGTTCGATCAACCTTTGTTCAAAATCGAGAAATCCTGACCGTTGTTTAGCAAGATTTTAATCGCCAACCGCGGCGAAATTGCGGTCAGGATCATCCGGGCCTGCAAGGAATTGGGCATCCAGACCATCGCGGTCTATTCCAAGGCCGACCGCGATTCGCTGCATGTAAAATTGGCAAACGATGCCATTTGCATCGGCGAGGCCAGATCGGCCGACAGCTATTTGAATATTCCGAGCATCATCAGCGCCGCCGAGATCGCGGACGTCGAGGCCATCCATCCGGGGTTCGGGTTCCTGGCCGAGAATCCCCATTTTGCGGAAATCTGCGAGTCTTGCGAAATCAAATTCATCGGGCCGAAACCCGAGGCGATCCGGCTGATGGGCGACAAATCCCTGGCCCGGGACACCATGAGGAAAGCGGGTTTGCCTTTGATCCCGGGAAGCAAGGGGGTCCTGAAGGACCAGGAAGAAGCGCTCCGTGTGGCGAAAAAGCTCACTTATCCGGTCATCATCAAGGCCAAGGCCGGCGGCGGCGGAAAGGGAATGAAGATCGCCCATAACGACGGGACTTTGGTCAGCGCGTTTTTGACCGCCCGCACGGAGGCCGACGCGGCTTTCGGGAACCCGGAAGTGTACATGGAAAAGTACGTGAAAGGGCCCCGCCACATCGAAGTCCAGATCATGGCGGACTCTTTCGGACACGTGATCCATTTGGGCGAGCGCGATTGCTCGATCCAGCGGCGGCATCAGAAGCTCCTGGAGGAAGCCCCGGCGATGATTTCGGAGAAATTGCGCCGCAAAATGGGAGAAGCGGCGGTGCGGGCGGCCAAGGCCGTCAACTATGAAAACGTCGGCACGGTGGAATTTCTGGTCGATGATGAAGAAAGGTTCTATTTTATGGAAATGAACACCCGACTGCAGGTGGAGCATCCCGTGACCGAAATCGTGACGGGTGTGGACATCGTGAAAGAACAAATTCGGATCGCGCAGGGGGAAAAGTTGTCCGTGACCCAGGACACCGTGAAGTGCAACGGCGCGGCCATCGAATGCCGCATCAACGCCGAAGATCCCGACAACAATTTCATGCCATCTCCGGGCCGGATCGATAAGATCACCTTCGGCGCCGGCCCCCATGTCCGGGTGGATTCCCACGCCTACGCGGGCTATGAGATCCCGCCGTTTTACGATTCCATGATCGCCAAGATGATCACCTGGGGCCGTAACCGGCAGGAGGCCATCGCCACGATGCAGCGCGTCTTGGACGAGACCGAGATCAGCCCGGTCAAGACCACTATTCCTTTGCACAAGAGGATCATGACGAATCCCGCGTTTCTCAAAGGAAAAAACACGACCCTTTTTATCGACAAGCTGTTTCAAACCGGCAAAGTCGAAGAGGAGTAACCTTATGAAAGTTGTCCAATTCTTTGTGTACGCTTTTTCGGTCCTGGTCTATTTGACGGTGGGAAGCCTGCTGGTGATCATGGCCCTCCGGATCGTGCCCGTCGAAGACGTTTATCTGGCCATTGACCAAATGTATGCCGGTTTTTGGGACTCGATGCAGATCCTGGTCACCGGATTTCTTTTTATCACCGTGGGGCTGGTATTCGCCAAGATGCTGATCGCGCGGAACCGGGCGGAAGATTCCGTCGTCTTCCAGAGCGAGCTCGGCCGCATCACCGTGTCTCTGGACGCCATCGAGGACATCGTCCGGAAGGCCCTCAAGAAATTTTTGGTGATCAAAGACTGCAAGATCAAGCGCCGTTTGCAGGACGGCGAACTCGAGATCGTGATCCGCTTGACCCTCTGGTCCGCGCTCAACATTCCGGACCTGGTCCGCGAAGTCCAGGACGATATCCGTCAGAAACTGGCGCGGGTGCTCGGAATGGAATATCCGATCGAGATCAAGGCGGAGGTCGTGAAAGTGGAAGAACACAAAGTGGAAGACGAACTCGTTTCACCGCCGGCGGTTTCTTCCTCGAAAGCGGTTTTGTAGTGGATGGCGTTAACCTGATTTGAGTTCATTGACAAAGAAGGGAAGGAAGAAGGAAAAATGTCTAATCCTAAAATAGGTATCATGACGGGAGGAGGCGATTGCCCCGGTTTGAACCCCGTGATCCGCGCGGTCGTGAAAAAGGCCATCCTCGAGAACTGGCAGGTCCTCGGTTTCCGGAACGGCTGGAAGGGGCTCGTCGACAATGACCGGGTGGTGCTGGATTCGAAGGCCGTGTCGGGGATCCTGCCGCGCGGCGGAACGATCCTCGGGACTTCCCGCACGAACCCTTACAAGAAGCAGGGCGACGTCGAAAAAGTCAAGCAGACCATCGCCGTCAATGACCTCCACGCCCTGATCGCGGTGGGCGGAGAGGACACGCTGGGCGTGGCTTCCAAACTTTACAAAGAAGGCGTCAAGGTGATCGGGATCCCGAAGACCATCGACAACGATCTTTCCTGCACGGACTTCACTTTCGGTTTTGACACCGCCTTGAACATCGCCACCGAATGCATCGACCGCTTGCACACCACGGCGGAATCCCACAACCGCGTGATCGTGGTCGAGATCATGGGACGGCACGCCGGATGGATCGCTTTGCAGTCCGGGCTGGCCGGCGGCGCGGACATCATCCTGATTCCGGAATTTCCCATCGACTTGAACGAGGTCTGCGCGCTCATCAAGAAGCGCCACGAGCGCGGCAAGACGTTCAGTATCGTCGCGGTGGCCGAGGGCGCCAAACTCTCCGAGCAGGAAATCACGCAGGAAGAGAAGCTCGACGAGTTCGGGCATGTCAAACTGGGCGGGATCGGCAGCGCGCTGGCGAAATTGATCGAGAAGAAAACCGGTTACGAAACGCGCGTCACCGTCTTGGGGCACATCCAGCGCGGCGGCAGCCCCACGGCGTTTGACCGTATCCTGGGCACCCGATTCGGCGTCAAGGCGGTGGATCTGGTGAAAGAGGGAAGGTTCGGCCAAATGGTGAGCCTGCAGGGCAACAACATCGTCTCTGTGGACTTGGCCAATGCGGTGGGCGCGCTGAAGCTCGTGCCGAAGGAAATGTACGAGATGGCCAAGGTCTTTTTTGGATGAACCCTATCTTACAAGGGGCCTTGACCGTACTCGAAGAGACCGCCCGGAACCGGAAGTGCCAGGACCAGATCGCGCAATTTGCCGGGATATGCTCCCAGGCCCTCAAGGCCGGTAAAAAGATCCTGTTTTGCGGAAACGGCGGGAGCGCGGCCGAAGCTCAGCACATCGCGGCCGAATTCGTGGGCCGTTTCAAGAAGGAAAGGAAAGGTCTGGCCGCCATTTCCTTCACCACCGACACTTCCATTCTGACCTCCATCGCCAACGACTATTCCTACGACCGCGTTTTTGCCCGTCAGGTCGAGGCCCTGGGAGAGGCCGGCGATGTCCTCTTTCTTCTTTCGACCAGCGGCAATTCCAAGAACTGCCTCGAGGCGTGCCGGGAGGCCCGCCGCGCCGGGGTGACGACCATCGGTTTCACGGGCGCCAAAGGCGGAGCCTTGAAAGAGCTTGCGGACCACTGTTTTTGCGTCCCTTCCGACGTCACCAGCCACATCCAGGAAGTCCATCTCGTGGCGTTGCACGCCTTGTGCGAGATGATCGACGAATCCCCCGCCGGCTGATGAACCCCAAAGTGAAATCTCCGGCCGCGTTGCTGGCTTTCGTCCAGAAAGCCCGCCGGGCGGGGAAGAAGATCGTTTTCACCAACGGCTGTTTCGATATCCTCCATTACGGGCACGTCGACTACCTCCGCAAAGCGAAAAAATTCGGCGACCTGCTCGTGGTCGGGATGAATACCGACCGTTCGGTGCGGGCCTTGAAAGGCAAAGGGCGCCCCGTGAACAGCCAGAGCGACCGCGCCGAGATTCTGAGCGAGCTTTGCAGCGTGGACGCGGTCACGCTCTTCGGCGACGCGACCCCGCTCAAACTCATCCGGCGCATCCGTCCGGACGCGCTGGTCAAAGGGGCGGATTACCGGCTCGAGGACATCGTGGGACGGACCTTCGTGGAGTCCTACGGCGGCAAGGTCGTCCGCATCCCGCTCCGGCCGGGGCGTTCCACCACCGGGATCCTCCAGAAGTCGCGGGCCCGGTGATGTGGCGCAAGGCCTATTTGCGGATCATGGATTCCAATTATAACCGCGCCAAGGAGGCCCTTCGCGTCTGCGAGGACATCCTGAGATTCGCCTTCAACGATTCCCGCGGCACTCTCCGGGCCAAGCAACTGCGCCACCGGCTCACGCGAATCCTTTTAGGCCTGCCCGTTCCCTATGCTAAGATAGTGGCCGCGCGGGACACGGCGCGCGACGTGGGCCGCGAGCGAAGCCTGAATGACAAGAAACGGCCCGGCGCTCCGGATATTTTCGAGGCGAACGTCAAGCGCGCCCAGGAGGCGGTCCGGGTGCTGGAAGAAGTGACGCGCGCGGTTTATCCTGCCCGGGCGTCCGAGTTTGAAAACTTGCGTTTTTCCCTTTATGAGCTGGAAAAAAGGTTTGCTGAAAAATTTTAGACTGTACGCCGTCACGGACCTCCGCGAACCGGACGCGGGTTTTCTTGCGCGGGCGGAAAAGGCCCTCCGGGGCGGGGTCGATGTCCTGCAGCTCCGCTCGAAATCATTGAGCGACGCGGAGCTCCTGCGCGTGGGGTCGAAATTGCGGCGCTTGACGGCAAAGCACCGGCGAATTTTCATCGTCAACGACCGCCTCGATCTCGCGATCGCCCTGGGCGCGGACGGCGTCCATCTGGGACAGGATGATTTGCCCGTTGCCGTGGCCCGCAAGATCCTCCGGGACCGGTCGAAGATCATCGGCAAATCGACCCACAGCTTGGGACAGGCGCTGCGGGCGGCCGAAGAAGGAGCGGATTACATCGGTGTGGGGCCGGTTTTTTCGACGCCCACCAAGCCGTCATACGAACCCGTGGGCCTGGACCTCGTGCGCGAAGTATCGCGTAAAATCAAAGTACCTTTCGTCGCCATCGGAGGCATCGACGCGGACAACTTGCCTCAGGTTCTGGAGGCGGGCGCCCGGCGCGTCGCCGTGGTCCGCGCCGTGTTCAGATGCGATGACCCGTATGCCTCCGCCCAAAGACTGAAGAAAGCGATTCTCCAACATGCGCTGCCCTTATTGCAAGTTTGAAGACACCAAAGTCATCGATTCCCGCGCCTCGAACGAGGGGGCGGTGATCCGCCGGCGCCGCCAATGCGACCCCTGCGGACGCCGTTTCACCACCTACGAGAAGGTCGAGGAAATTCCGCTTCTGGTGGTCAAAAAAGACCAGAGGCGGGAGCCTTATGAGCGCAACAAGGCCCTGCAGGGCATCATGAAGGCCTGCGAAAAAAGGCCGGTCTCCATCGAACAGCAGCAATCCATTGCCGACGACCTCGAGAAGCTCCTCGATGAAAAGGATTTGAGGGAAATTCGCTCGGCGGAAATCGGGGAGTTTATCATGGAGAAACTGTCCAGGATCGACCAGGTGGCCTACGTGCGGTTCGCATCGGTCTATCGCGAATTCAAGGACCTGAACCACTTCATGCAGGAAGTGAAGGCCCTTTTGGGAAAGAAGTGATCAGTACTTTTTGATCCTGGCGCGCCGCAAGAGCGCGGTGACCCATTCCTGAAAAGCGGGATTTTCGGCGTTTTGAGGCGCCACGGACTGGATCAGTTTACGGATCCGGATTTGGGTCCGGACCAGCTCTTCGAAATTGCGGGGGTTTTCTTTGAGCACGTCCCGCACCCATTCTTCGTACCGGCGAGGATCGAAGAGTTCATTCATCCCGAACATCTTCTGGATTTCGAGCCTCACGGACTCATCGTCCGCCGGAATTTTAGTTTGTTCGGCCTCCCGCTTGAGGGCGATGTAAAGCCAAATCTCGTCGTCCGAGGCCGTTCCGGTCTGCGACGTCTCGAGCGGGGGCTTGAAGACGCTCAGCATTTTCGAAATATCGTTATATTCTTTGTACGAAACCTTGCGGCCGAAGACTTCGCCGGCATAACTCGTGCTGCGGTTCTGGCTCACGAGCAGGCTGGAAGCCCCCCACAAGATGAAGGCGATGATGATGAGCCAGATGACGGTTTTGGAATGCTTCCGCAGGGTATTGAACATGTCAATGAGGGCATATCTCTATCATAAATACCGACCGGTGTCAAACTTAGGGCATTGACGGGCCGCGGCCGGTTCGTTAAAATCGCGGCTGCAAGCGGGGCGTGCCCGCAAGGCACAGGGAATGACGGGGCGTAGCTCAGCCTGGCTAGAGCGCTTGCTTTGGGAGCAAGATGTCGGAGGTTCGAATCCTCTCGCCCCGATTTGGGAGGCCATATGCACGAGAAAAGACAAATGCAGGACATGATCTTCAAGATCAAGGCCGATTTTCTGAAGGTCCTCGGACACCCCGTCCGTTTGCAGGTCATCGAATACCTCAAGGACGGGGAAGCCAGCGTGGGCAAGATCGTGAGCGCCCTCGGCGTCGAACAATCGAATCTTTCCCGCCATTTGGCCACCCTGCGCGAACTCGGCATTTTGAGCGCCCGGCAGGAAAAGACGACCGTTTTTTACGGCATTCATGATCACGACATTTTCAAGGTCTTGCGGCCCATCGCCGAGATTTTACGGAAAAAATTGAGGAAGAGCGAAAAACTGCTGGAGAGCTTGGGGAAGGAATAAACGTTGACAGCTATTTTTTTGTGTTCTATATATGACAATATTGCCATATTTGAATAGATGAGACTATCATGACCCGCGACGACGGCCCTTATTCTAATTACCGCCTCACGGCGCGCCTGGAGCTGGACAATAAGCCCGGCGTGTTTGCCCAAGTGGCAGTGGCCCTGGCCCAGGAAGGGGCGAACCTCGGGGCGGTGGATATTGTCGAGGTCACCAAGTCGAAAATTGTGCGGGATATCACATTTGACGTGGCGGACGAGGAAGACGGGGAGCGTGTCGTCGCCGGGCTTAAAAATGTCTCTTCGATCCGGGTCATCTCCGTATCCGACCGTATTTTCCTAATGCATTTGGGAGGCAAGATCCAAGTCCACAGCAAGTTCCCTCTGAAAACCCGCAATCAGCTTTCCATGGCCTACACGCCGGGGGTGGCCCGCGTTTCGCGAGCCATATCCGAAGAGCCCAGCAAGGTTTACGCGCTCACCGTGAAAGGCAATAGTGTTGCCGTAATCACCGACGGCTCGGCGATTCTGGGATTGGGCAATTTGGGGCCGGCGGCCGCCATGCCGGTCATGGAAGGCAAGGCCATGATATTCAAGGAATTCGCCGGGATCGACGCCTGGCCGGTCTGTCTGGCGACGCAGGACGTTGACGAAATCGTCAAGACTGTCCAGAACATCGCTCCCGCCTTCGGGGGGATCAACCTGGAGGACATCAGCGCTCCCCGTTGTTTCGAGATCGAGGAGCGTCTGAAGAAGACGCTCGACATTCCGGTCATGCACGATGATCAGCATGGCACGGCCGTAGTGGTCCTGGCCGCTCTGAAGAACGCGCTGAAGATCCTGGGGAAGGAAATTTCCAAAGTCCGGATTGTGGTGAGCGGACTGGGCGCGGCGGGCACGGCCTGCTGTCAGATACTGCTCGCCGCAGGCGCTCGCCATCTCCTGGGATGCGGCCGGCGCGGCGTGGTGCTCGCCGGCGACAAGCGGGAATTGCGCAGCCGTCTGGATCTGCACGAACGGAGCGCCGAGCCGATGATGACCTTGAAGGAGGCCCTGCGCGGGGCGGACGTGTTCATCGGAGTGTCGGCCGCGAACCTGCTCGACGTTTCGGACCTGCGGTGGATGAAAAAGGACCGGATCGTTTTCGCGATGGCCAATCCGGACCCCGAGGTCGATCCCTTCGAGGCCCTCAAGGCCTGCCGTATTTTTGCCACGGGCCGCTCGGATTTTCCCAACCAGATCAACAATGCCCTTGCCTTCCCCGGCATTTTTCGGGGCGCGTTAAATGTCCGCGCCAAGGCTATCAACGAGGAAATGAAAGTCGCGGCGGCAAACGCGCTCGCCGGTCTCATCTCTCCCGAACAGCTGAGCGAGGAATACATCATTCCGAGCATTTTCGATCCGCGAGTCGTCGCTGCGGTCGCGGACGGCGTGGCCAAGGCCGCGTACAAAACCGGCGTGGCCCAAAGAAGAATGAGAGAGGGAATGCATGCCTAGGATCAGAATCGCCGTCGTGGGAGTGGGGAATTGCGCCAGCTCCTTGTTGCAGGGCATCGCCCTTTACCGGGACTTGTTCAAGGGGGGAATTCCGGAGAAGGTCCCGGGATTGATGCATCCGGAAATCGGAGGTTTCGCTCCGGGAGAGATTGAAACGGTTCTGGCCGTTGACATTGACCGGCGCAAGGTCGGCCGTCCCGTGGGAGAGGCACTATTTGCCGAGCCCAATTGCGCTATGCGGCTCTATCCTGCCGTGGATAAGGGAGTGACGGTGGAGATGGGCAATCCGCTGGACGGCCTGTCCGCGCACATGAACGATTATCCGGAATCCCGTCGCTTCGTGCTGGCGGGGCAGAAACCCCTTGAATTAGCCCAACTGGTCCGCCGGCTTCGGGAAACCAAGACGGAAATCCTGTTGAATTATCTGCCGGTTGGCTCCGAAATGGCCACCGCCTTTTACGCGGAGGCCTGTCTGGAGGCCGGTGTGAGCCTGGTCAATTGCATGCCTGTTTTCGTGGCCAGCAATCCCGTCTGGGCCGAGCGCTTCCGGACGAAAGGCATTCCGCTGATCGGCGACGACATCAAATCGCAGCTCGGCGCCACGATCGTGCACCGCGTCCTGACCAAGCTTTTTGTGGACCGGGGAGTGAAATTGGACCGGACTTACCAGCTCAACACGGGCGGCAACACCGACTTCCTGAACATGCTCAACCGGGATCGTCTGAAGAGTAAGAAAATATCCAAGACCGAAGCTGTGCAATCGCAATTGCCGGAAAGGCTCCCCGACGAGGATATCCACATCGGCCCTTCCGATTATGTCCCTTGGCAGAAAGACAATAAGCTTTGTTTCGTGCGCATGGAAGGCCGCGGATTCTCGGGAGCTCCCGTCAGCATCGAACTGCGGCTTTCCGTCGAGGATTCTCCCAACTCCGCCGGGATCGTCATCGACGCAATCCGCTGTCTGAAGATCGCACGGCAGCGGGGCCTCCGCGGGCCCTTGGAGGGCGTATCGGCCTATTATATGAAGCATCCCCCTCGGCAAATGGACGATGCCCAGGCGCGGCTGGAAACGGAGCGGTTCCTGCAAGGCGAAGCCGAAGAGGTCACGTTATTGCCGTCCGCAGATGAGGGCCGGGCTCGCGTTCCCGCCCATCTTTCCACCTGATCCCGCCATGCCCGCCCCAACCAGGAATAGCCATAAGAAAGCGCAGGAGAACATGGCCATTTTTCTCCCCACGGACGGATGTCACACGGGATTCCTGCGGGCTTCCATTGAAATCGCGGAAGCGATCGGCGCGGAACTGCGGTGGTGGGTTTCCGGCGAGTGGCTCAAAGACCGGCCGAGCAAAATTGATTTTTATTCGCGCTTTCTGAATGAAGAAGCGGACCACGGTTCGTTCCGGTGGGAAAAGTGCGTTTATGAAGATTCGTTTCCCGCTCTCCTGCGGTCGTTCCAGAGCGGACACGACTATGTGGCGCTGCTGAAAGAAGGGAATGTGCGAACCTTCGTCAGGACGGCCTTGAAGGAGGCGCCCTGTCCGGTCTTGGCGATCCCCGGTCATTTCGACCGGGAGATCCGCAACATCGTGCTGGCCTGCATCGGCGGCCGTTTCAACGAAAAGGCCCTCGGCTTGGCGGCCTTGCTGGGCAAGCGCGGCCGCTCCCCAGTCGAGGTCGTGACGGTGGGCTCCGCTTCCTCGCCGGCCCTCCGGATGGCCCAGGCCCGGGCGGAGTATTTATTCCACCGGCTGAAAGTCAGGGCCCGATACCGCATCCTTTGCGGCGAACCGAGGCAAACCCTTCAGGCGGCGTGCCGCGAATCATCCGCGGACATGCTGATCATGGGGTCGAGCGAGACCCATCACTGGAGGGATCATCGTTTTCGGGCGCTCTGCGACACCATTGCCGAGGAGGCGGCCTGTCCGGTCCTGGTGGTGAAATGAAAACCCTGTTTTTACTGCAATTCATATTTTATATCTTCGGGGCGCTCATTCCGGCGCTCTCCGGAAAGAACACGCGCTTGGCCTCGGCCGCCAGCCACCTCGCGGCGGGCATCGGTTCCATGCTCGGCCTGGCCTGCGCCCTTTTCGTTTTCGCGAGCGGAATTCCGTTCGAATGGGTTTTCCCGGGGGAAGGCGTGTTCGGGAACCTGACCCTCCGCCTCGACCGGCTGTCGGCCGTGTTTCTGTTCATCCTGTCGGCTCTATCGGCCGCCGTTTCCATTTATGCGGTCGGTTACCTCAAAGATCATCATCGGGACGCGCGTTTCTTGGGATTTGTCTATAACAGTTTCATTTGCAGCATGGCGCTCGTGATCACGGCTGCCAATGCCTTTTATTTCCTGCTCAGCTGGGAAGTGATGGCGTTGACCTCTTATATGTTCGTCGTCATGGAGCATGAGCAGAAGGAGTCCCGCCGGGCGGGCCTCTTATATTTTGTGATGACGCACCTGGGGACCGCTTTTCTCATGATCGCCTTTTTGGCCCTGTTTCTGAACGCCGGGAGCTTTGAGTTCCGGGACTTTCAGGCGAGCGCGTCCGCCCTGGCCCCGGCCTGGAAAAACGCTGTTTTTGTCTGCGCCCTGATTGGGCTTGGGACAAAGGCCGGAATGATTCCGCTGCACATTTGGCTTCCGGAAGCGCATACGCAGGCGCCCAGTCACGCCTCGGCCCTGATGTCAGGCGTGATGATCAAGACCGCGATTTACGCGCTGTTGCGCTTCCTTTTTCAATTTTTAGGGGAGATCGAGGCCTGGTGGGGCGGAGTGATTCTTTGCGCCGGCATTTTATCGGCGCTGATCGGCATCCTCTACGCGCTCATGGAGCATGATCTCAAGCGCCTGTTGGCTTACAGCAGCATCGAAAATATGGGCATTGTTTTCCTGGGGATCGGATCCTCGTTGTTTTTCGCCGCCTCGGGCCGGACGGCCTGGGCGGGCTTTGCGCTCATCGCCGCGCTGTTCCACTCGGTCAATCACGCCTTCTTCAAAGGGCTTTTGTTTTTGGGCGCGGGCTCAGTTTTTTCGGCCGTCCATTGCCGGGACATGGAGCGGTTGGGCGGACTGATCCACCGAATGCCCGCGACGGCGGCTTTTTTTCTGACGGGCTGCGTCGCGATTTCCGCCCTTCCGCCGCTAAACGGTTTCGTGAGCGAATGGATGACTTTGATTGCTTTGTTCGCGGGCATGCAGTTCCAAGGACTGGCGGCTCGCTTCTTCTTTCCGATCCTGGCTTCACTTTTCGGGTTTGCCGGAGCGCTGGCCGCGATGTGTTTCGTCAAGGCCTTCGGCATCACTTTTCTGGGAAGTCCGCGCTCTTCCGAGGCGGCCCAGGCCCGGGAATCGGACGGCTGGATGAAAGCGGCCATGGCCGTTCTTTCCGCGGGATGCGTTCTTTTGTCCGCCGGTGCAGGCTGGACAGCGGGGATCCTGAGCCGGGTTGCGGCGGACCTCTTGGAAGGCGCACCGGCCGATTTTCTGCCTTCCGGACAATCCGTTTGCGTGTCCGGACCGGCCGAGATGGGCCGCTTTATGCCCGCCGCCGGGTTGGGGCTTTTGGCCGTTCTTCCGATCTCCCTTTGGATCTGGCGGCGCCTGAGATTGAAACAGCTCAAAGTGCGGACCGGACCCAATTGGGATTGCGGTTTTTCGCGGATCACCGACCGCATGCAGTATTCGGCGACCGGCTACTCGAAGCCCCTGCGGAGGATCTTTTCTTTTCTTTATCAGCCCCTGCGCCGGGTCGAGGTCGAAGATGAAGGCCACGTCCTCCTGCGCACCGCCCAGCGGTTTGAGTCGAGGATCCGTCCGTTGTTTGAAGAGGTCCTTTACCGCCCGCTGGCGCGCTGGATCATCGGCCTCTCGGAAAAGGCCAGGCAAATCCAGACGGGGCACATCCAGCTCTATCTGAGTTACATTCTTCTGACCACGATCATTCTGGTCCTGGTGGTGAGGCTTCTATGAACCTGGCCGGATCGCTGCTCCAAGGGCTGGTCCTCCTGGCGGTCGCGCCCGCCTCGGGCTGGTTCATCAAGAAAATGAAGGCCGCCTCGCAAAACCGGCGGGGGCCGTCGCTTGTTCAAGCCTACGCGGATCTCGGCAAATTGTTCCGTAAAAACATGGTCATTTCGGACCAGGCCTCGTGGATTTTTCATGCCATGCCCATCGTGCTTTTCTGCTCTACCGTCATCGCGGCGTGGATGATTCCCGCCATTGGGGCGGAGCCGTTGTTTGGGTTCCTGGGGGACCTCGTGGTATTCGTTTATTTCCTGGCCTTGGGCAAGTTTTTTCTCGCGCTGGCGGCTCTCGACACCGGGACGACATTCGGGGGGATGGGTTCCAGCCGGGAAATGACCCTGGGTTCGCTGGCTGAGCCGGCCTTTTTGCTGACGTTGTTTGCGCTGGCTTACCGCACGCAGACGCTGTCTCTTTCGGGCATGGCCTCGCGGCTGAGCGCGGAAGCCCCCCTGGACGGACTTTATTTCATGGTCCCGGCCTTTGGGGCGATGCTCATCGTGGCGATCGCCGAGAGCGGCCGCATTCCGGTTGACAACCCCTCCACCCATCTGGAACTCACCATGATCCATGAGGCCATGGTCCTGGAATATTCCGGCCCATATCTCGCGCTGATTGAATGGGCGCACCAGATCAAACAGCTGATTTTCCTGACGCTTCTGGCGAATTTCTTTATCCCTTCACCGGCGCTCAGCGTCGCTTCGCCGGCGGCGGCGCTCTTGGCGGTGCTGATCTTCGCCGCCAAAGTCCTTTCGCTGGCGCTCCTCGTCGGCTGGATCGAGATCCACTGCGCCAAACTCCGCCTGTTCCGGGTCCCGGACCTGCTCGGGGTGGCCTACGCGCTGGCGATCCTTTCGATGCTGGGACAGCTCATGATGGGAAGCTGGCAATGACCGGCGCCGCCTGGATGCTGCCGGCCTTGCATTTCGTGGCCATGCTCCTTCTCGTGACTTCGCTGGCGCTCATCGTTTCGCCGCAACTGTTCGCCTGCATCCGTTTTTACGCGCTGCATTCGTTCCTGCTCGCGCTCATCACCACCGGCACCGCCCTCTATCATCGCGTTCCTCATGTCCTGATCGCGGCCGTTCTGACCCTGGTCCTGAAAACCATCGTGATCCCCCAGATCTTTTACCGCATGATCCGCCGGCTCGGCATCCGCCGGGATGTGGAGACTTACCTCAACATCCCGCTTTCGCTCATTTTTTCGACGCTCCTCGTGTTCATCTCGTTTTACGGGGTCGGGAACCTGCGCGCGATCAAGCCCCCGCTGTCCCAGGAGTTTGTCTCCATTGCGGTGGCCACGCTGTTCCTGGGCATGTTCATGATGACCACGCGCAAGAAGGCGCTGACCCAGGTGCTGGGGCTTCTCCTGATCGAAAACGGCCTTTTCCTGCTCGGCGTCACCACCACGTTCGGGATGCCCCTCCTCGTTGAAATCGGGATCTTTTTCGACGTTCTGGTGGGGGCCATCATCATGGGGGTCTTTGTCTTTAAGATCCGCGGAGCTTTCGAGGGCCTCGACATGGATCAATTGACGATGTTAAAAGGATGATATGACAATCGCCTGCCTGCTCGTGATCCCTCTGATTTCGGGCCTCCTGGCCGTGCTGTCGCCGGCGAAGAGATTTCTGCAATGGGTCTTTGTCTCCGGCGCGGCCCTGCTGGCCGGATGCGCCTGGGCCCTGGTGTTCCGGACGGCGGGGACGGGGCCGCGTTTTGAGTTCGGCGGCAATATCCTGCTGGACCCGCTGGCGGCGGTGTTTGTTTTCTTGATCGCGACCGTGGGATTGTTGTCGGCCGTTTACGCGGCAGGCTATCTTTTTGGGGAAAGCGACCTGGCGATCCCTCTCGTAAAATTGAAGCGATACGCCATTTTCTTCCATCTCTTTCTGCTGAGCATGCTGCTCGTCGTCTTGTCCAATAATCTGGGGATCATGTGGATCGCGATCGAAGGGACCACGCTCGCCTCCGCTTTTCTCGTCAACGTGGATGACAAGAAAAGCTCCATCGAAGCGGCCTGGAAGTATTTGATTCTGTGCACCGTCGGCATTGCGCTGGCGCTCTTCGGCATCATCCTGGTCTACTATTCGGCCACTTCGGGCGGGGGCGGGGAAGGCCAGGACCTCCTTCACTGGTCCGTGCTTTTGTCCCGGGCCGCGACCCTGGACCCCCAAATCATGAAACTCGCGTTCGTATTCATCCTGGCCGGTTACGGGACCAAGGCCGGGCTCGCCCCGTTCCACTCCTGGCTGCCGGACGCGCACAGCCAGGCGCCGAGCCCCGTGAGCGCGCTCCTTTCGGGCGTGCTCTTGAGCTGTTCGATTTCGGGCATCATCCGTTTCCATATTCTGACGCGGGCGGCGGTCGGAGGGGGGTTCTCGGACGGCTTGCTGATCTTCTTCGGCGTGCTGTCGGTGGCGGTGGCCTGTCCCTTCATTCTCGTGCAGGGCGATTACAAGAGACTGCTGGCTTACTCCAGCGTCGAGCACATGGGGCTCACCGCGGCGGGGATCGGTTTTGGGTCGTTTTTCGGGGTCTACGGCGCGCTGCTTCACATCGTCAATCACGCCTTCACCAAGTCGCTCTTGTTTTTCAGCTGCGGCCATATCCTGCACCACTTTCGCACCAAGGAAATCCGCGGCGTGCGGGGGCTCCTGAAGACCAGCCCGTTCCTGGGGACCGTCTTTTTTGCCGGGATCCTCGCCATTGCGGGCCTTCCGCCTTTCAGTGTCTTCGTCAGCGAATTTTCCATCCTGAGCGGCGGTTTCGCCAGCCGGCATTTCGGGGCGACGGCGGCCGTCATCGCGCTGCTGGTGCTGATCTTCGCCGGCTTTGTGAGGCATCTGAGCGAAATGGCGCTGGGCGAGCGGGTGCGGGAGCCGCATCCTTCCAGGAACGGCTGGATGGACGGAGTGCTCTGGATCGGGCTCTTCTTGATCGTGTCCCTGGGGATTTATATTCCGGGGCCGTTTCAGGACCTCTTGCACGGCGCCGTGCGGGTGGTGGAAGGAGCGGGCGGATGACCCCTGAGATCGAACGTTTGAAGCAACAGTTTGGCAAGTCCGTGTACGGCGAACGCGCCGAGACCGGCCGTCTGACATCGGTCTCGGTTGCGCCGGAAGTCCTGCCCGCGGCGGCGGAATTCATGGCCCGCGTCCTCGAGATGCGCTTTCTATTCCTGGCCGGATTTGACGAACGGAAGTCGGGAGGGGGCTTCCGCCTGCGTTATGCGTTCGCCCATCCGCGCGAAGACCGGTTCCTGGCCCTGGCGGTGCAGGCGGGGGAAACGGAGGCTTCCTTTCCCTCCGTCGTGTCGTTGTATCCCCAGGCCAATTGGCAGGAGCGCGAGATCCAGGATTTGTTCGGGCTCAAACCGTCCGGTCACCCGGATCCCCGGCGTCTGGTTTTGCACGAGGACTGGCCCGCCGGCCAATATCCGCTCCGCAAGGATTTCCCCAACGGCGTAAAAGTCCCGCGCCGCCAGGGCGATTACCCGTTCGAGCGGGTGGAAGGCGCCGGCGTCTTCGAAATCCCCGTGGGGCCCGTTCACGCGGGGGTGATCGAGCCGGGCCATTTCCGGTTTTCATCGGCGGGGGAAAGCATCCTGAAGCTCGAGATCCGCCTTTTTTACACCCACAAAGGGATCGAAAAACTGGGCGAGGGAAAAAGCCCGCGGGAAATTCTATGCCTCGCCGAAAGGGTCTCCGGCGACAATTCGGTGTCGCATGCGGCGGCTTGCGCGCAGGCGCTGGAAGCTCTCAGCGGGACGACGGTGCCCGAACGGGCGCTCCGCCTGCGGGTCATCTTGCTCGAACTGGAAAGGCTTTACAACCACGTCGCCGATATTTCGGGCGTCGTTCTCGACGTGGCCTTCAGCTTCGGAGCGGCCCAGTTGGCGGCGGTCAAGGAGCGGCTCCTGCGGCTCAACGAAAGGCTCACGGGACAGCGGCTCCTGCGGTCCATGATCGTACCGGGGGGCGTGCACAAGGACTTCGCGGCCGGCGCCTTGGATCATCTGCTCCGGGAAACGGAAGCCATCAAGAAAGATTTCGAGCAGATCGTCCACATCATCTGGAATTCGAGTTCCTTTCTCGACCGGGTGGAGGAAACGGGGATCATCCGCAGGGAAATCGCCGAAGCGCTCGGCGGCACAGGCCCCGCGGCGCGGGCCTCGGGCGTCGATCGCGACCTCCGGCGCGATCATCCGTACGGCGTCTACTCACAGCTCTTTTTCATGGTGCCCGTGTTCGCGGAAGGTGACGTCGAGTCCCGGCTTAAAGTCAGGATCCAGGAAATCTACGAGAGCTTCAAGCTCATCCACGAAGTCGCCGCGGGTCTCGCGCCGGGGCCCTGCCTGGCCGTACCGCGGCCTTTGGCGCCGATGGCTCATGCCCTGGGAGGGGTCGAGTCGCCGCGGGGCGAGTGCTTCCATTGGCTTTCGACGGACCGGGAGGGCAAGATCAGCCGCTGGAAGATTCAATCGCCCTCTTTCGCCAATTGGCCGCTTATCGAGTACGCGGTTCTCGAGAACATCGTGCCGGACTTTCCGGTGATCAACAAGAGCCTGAACCTTTCGTATTCCGGCAATGACCGCTGAACGGGGAGATAGAATCCGATGCTGAGGATCCTGAAAAAAAATTTCCAGAGCGGGAGGCCCGCGCCCTCGTATTGTCCGGGACAGACGGAGGCGCCGTTAGGCTTCGCGGGGGCTCCTGAGATCGACGCCGCCAAATGCACGGGCTGCGGCCAATGCGTCGCGGCGTGCCCCACGGACGCGCTTTCGGTCTCGGACGATCAGAAGGAGAACCGCCGGACGCTGGTCCTGGATTACGGCGACTGCATCTTTTGCGGTCTTTGCGGACCGGCCTGCCCGTACGAGGCCATTTCCTTCCGGGGGAAATTTGAACTGGCGGCGCCTTCCCGCGACGCGCTCGCGCGGCCATTCGAGTTCCGGCTGTCCGAGACCGTTAAGGACCCCCGGTTCGTAGCTCCGGAAAAGAATTTTCCGCCGGCGGCGGCGCGTGCGCGCCATCCGAATTACGAGCAGGGAGACTTTGCCGACAGACTCCCGCTCGAGGACCTGGGGAGGAAGCTCAAAGACAAGATCGGCGCGCTCTTCGGCCGGTCGCTGCATGTCCGCGAGGTCGACGCGGGCTCCTGCAACGGCTGCGAAGTGGAAATCACCAATCTGTCAACCCCGCTTTATGATGCCGAACGATACGGAATCCACTTCGTGGCCTCGCCCCGGCACGCGGACCTGCTGCTCGTGACGGGGCCGGTGACCCGCCAGATGGAACTGGCGCTGGTGAAGACTTACGCGGCGATGCCTTCTCCTAAATCAGTGGTGGCTTGCGGGGGTTGTGCCGTGAGCGGGGGGATCTTCCGGGGCAGTTACGCGGTCTCGGGAGGGGTGGACCAGGCGGTGCCGGTCGACGTTTATATTCCGGGCTGTCCGCCCCGTCCGGAGGCGATTCTGTACGGGATCTTCGTGGCGCTCGGCAAAGCCGGAGCGCCGGGGAATTAAAGCGCGGCGCCGGCTTCCTTTTGCGCCCGTTCCATTTGTTGGACGCGCATCATCACGATCTCGTTCTGGGCTTCCGGAAGCTCTCTCTGGGTGAGAGATTTCTTGCCTTCATACTTGCAGCATTCCAGGTGGTGGTTGGCTTCGGCGGTTCCCCCCGCGAAAACGGCCAGCCCCAAGGCCAAAAGCGCGGCCGACCCGGTATTCCTCAACGTCTTCATGTGTAAACTTACCTCCTTTTAGAATGGCTGTCTGCCGCCCATGCCGGCGGCTCGACTTGTACTTTCGACGAACGTTTGAACGCGTTCCCGGCGGATTTCAGGACGTCGAGATCACGGTGCACGCGGTTCACTTTCAAGTTTCCGCGATTTTTGTCCAGGTCCTTGGGCGGGATGAGGTGGTTCTTGGACAAGGCGGCGCCGACCACTCCTTCGAACGCCTGGCGCAGCATCCAGCCGGCCGCGCCCGTGTAACCGTGCCAAATCATGCGGCCCTGGTCGAAGTTGGTGAGGATGTCCGCCGACTGCTTGTTGGGCTGTCCGCCGTAGATTTCAATTTCCTTTCCTTCGGTGTGCGGAATGGCGGAGACCTTCAGCCACAGGCGGTAGGCCGTTTCGCGGTATTCGTCGGCCTTGGCCCGGTCCCCGTCCTTGTCGAATTCTTCGGCCAGGATTCGGGCCGCGCGCACGAGCCATTGCACGCCGTGGCAGTACATGCCGTTCTCGCGGACCCCTTCCGGATATTTGCTGCTGCGGCCCAAATAAGGCTTGGTGTCCTCCCGGAGCGCCGGCCAGCCGAGCAGGACCGCGTTCTCCTTCTCGAGCACATGCAAAGCGGTGTTGAAAACGATGAGGCCGCGTTCGAGATTGAGGCCCGAGATCACTGCCCACGCCGCGGTGAGGGCGTCGATTTCCCAGACGCCGCTGTCCTTGACCCCGATTTCCGTCCCGTCGTCGTGGATGGCGCGCAGGTAACGGTCTCCCCGCCAGGTGCGTTCGAGCGCGGCGCCGAGGTCTTTCATCCTGCGGGTGTAATGCTCCTTCCTGGCCCCGCCTTCCTTCACTTCGATGACGGGGAGGATGTGCTTCAAGATGTAGTAGAGGAAGAACCCGAGCCAGACGCTTTCGCCGTGGCCTTCGCTGCCGATCTCGTCCAGGCCGTCGTTCCAGTCGCCGGTCTGGATCAGCGGGAGGCCGTGCTTGCCCATGCGATGGTTGAGGACCAGGTCGATGGATTTCATGCAGTGCCGGTAAATGGAATCGGCGCGGGTGGAACGGTGGTATAAATGGCCCCAGCCCTGCTTGTTTTTGGGAAGGGGCGCAAAGGGAAATTCGGAAACGACGTAAGAGGCCATTTCGTCCAGGACCGAATAATCGCCGGTGCCGCGCACGTATTCGACCACGGCCCACGGCAGCCACACGGGATTGTCCGAGGCATGGGAGCGGCACGAGAAGGCCGTGCGCCCGTCCGTCAGGGTGAAGAACCAGTGAAAGACGTCTCCCTCGACGAATTGCTGGGAGGCATGGAGAATGATTTGTTTGCGGGCCAGGGAAGGGTCCACCCAGATCATGTTGACCGTGTCCTGCAGCTGGTCGCGGAACCCGAAGGCGCCGCTCGTTTGGTAAAACCCGCGGCGGGCCCAGATGCGCTCGGCGAGGGCCTGGTACTTGAGCCAGTGAAGCAGGCGGTCGAATTCGGGACGGTTGGTCTCCACTTGCGCCGTGTTCATCAGATTGAGCCACCATTGCTGGGTCTGGGCCAGCGCGGTCTTGGCGGTCTCGAGGTCTTTGTACTTGCGGACCAATTTCTGCGCCTCGTCTCGCCGGTCCGTCTGCCCCAGGACCACAGCGACCGAAGCCTCCCCGCGCGCGGGGACTTCCAAGGTCCCGACAAAGGCGGCCACCTGGCGGTCGTCCCACAGTTGGGTCTCGTCCGGGCGGCCCTGCTCCACCAGGAAAGGATGGATGGTGCCGCGGTCCGAACCGAAATAGCGGCCCCGCTTGGTCTCCACCTGCTCGGCCGGGAGCGACATGGAGGCAAAGGCCCATCCCGTGCGGAACATGTTGCGCGGGTTTTCGAAGAAGAGGGCGTTGGTGTCGCGGTCGTGTTTCACGCTGAGTGTCCCCGAGCGCTCCGGTTGAAAGGAGAGGACCATTTGGAAATAAGGCGACACCCGGAGCCTGCGGGAGCGGTCGGAATTGTTTTTCACGGTCAAATAATAGACGCCGGCCGGGTCGTCCACCGGCACGAACACGGTGAGGCGCGTCGACAGGGAGCCCTCGGTCATGCGGAAAATGGCGGTTCCGTCGACGCCGAACTCGGACTCGAACTGCGCGTTGGGTTTGTTCAGGGGATGGTAGGTCGGGGAAAACCATTCCCGCGTCTCCGGGTCATGCAGATAAATGGCTTCCGTCGGGATTTCCTTCGTCACCGTGTCCGGCCAGTCCGGCGTGAGGCGGTTTTGCTGCGAATTGCCGTTGCAGGACGTGTGCAGGCCGCGATTGGTGACCATCACCGAGTGGATGGCGTTGGAGAGCGCGTGGTCGTACGGCCGGGTGGTGAAAGGCGTGCGGACGAGCAATTTCCGGCCCTCGTCGATGAATTCCGAATACGGCTGCGGCGTGCCCGGCAAGATTTCGCCG
Source organism: Candidatus Omnitrophota bacterium (assembly GCA_016209715.1). GTDB lineage: Bacteria > Omnitrophota > Omnitrophia > Omnitrophales > Omnitrophaceae > JACQVP01. The sequence continues at coordinate 38,068 of JACQVP010000014.1, read as the reverse complement.
TGCCCGATCAGGGGATATTTCTTCTTGGCGGGACCGGAAGGCGCCGTCTCGGCCGGGACCGGATTGAGGTACTTACGGATCAGGCCCAGCGCCGCGTCTTTGTTTTTGGCGTGTCCGACGATGAAGCGCACGGTCTTCGAAGATTTCGGCTGCAGGGTCAAATGGATCAGGAGGCTGCCGATGGGATCGAACGTCGGGTAGCCGGCCGTGTCGCGCGCTTCCGAAAACGCGAGCGTGTCGAAGATCCGGGGCGCCCAGATGCTCTGCGCCCGGCCGATGAAATCCATGCGGGAAGAGAGGAACCCCTGCGGGGCGACATCGGAGGCCAGGAAGCCCATGGATTTGGTGGCCTTCTGCCAGGTCAGGATCGCGTTCGCGCCGGCCTTGTATTCCATCTCGGGATACAGCCGCGCGTACTGCGTGTGAAACCGGTCGTGGATCCATCCGTTCAGGACCCACTCGAGATAAGGGACCATTTTCAACTCGCGCTGTTTTGCGGTCATGTTTTCAACGGTGACCGTCCAGACCTCCGCGGTGCTGTCGAGGTCCGGGAGTCTCATTTCCACAGTGGTTCGCACGCCGTGATTCTCGTTCGTGAATTTGACGGTGCCGTCGCCCTTCTCGATTTGCGAGGCGTCGAACATGTCCCGCGGAAAATTGCCGACGACCGGCCAAAAGCGGCGGGGCGCGCGGGGGGCTTCCTTGGTGTCCAGAAGGAAGAGAATGCGCCCGCAGGGATCGATCAGGTCGTAAGCGCGGCGGGTGAGGTCAAAAAATTCCTTGGAGAGCACCTCGCTGTAGGCCTCGCCGTTTTCCTTCACCACGACGCGATATTCGCGGTTCTCCAGCTCGAACGTGGCCAGGCGCCGCTTTCTCGCCCGGCGGCTCAGTTCGCGCGCGGCATAAGAAACGGCGGTGGCGACCGCGACGGCGCAGGCGATCAAGAGCGCCATTTGCGGAAGCGAGAGAGATTGGAGGAAGGAAACCAAGCCGCGGCCGCGCCCGGCGTTTTGCATGGCCTCGGCGGTGTTCCAGACATAGTTCCAATCGTCGCCGCGGGGGAGATAGAACGGGATCAGCAGGGGCGCCCACGTGGTGAAGCGTTTCACGCCTTCGGGGATATAACGTTGCGCCGCGGCCGGGCCGATGAAGCGGGAAATCTTTTCGTCCAGCTTGTCCATCCCGAGGAAGCTCAAATTGACGAGCGTGGCCACGCGCAGGCCCATGTGGTCCATCCAGATCAGGATGCGGAAGAAGTCGAAGGCCAGGATGTACACGAAAACCTGAAGGCTCCACTGCTGGAAGGCCTCCGGAGACAGGGTGGCGTTTTGATAAATCGCGAACACGGTGCGGATCGCGCCGTCCTGGTTGTACCAGGTGGCCTCGGGCATCATCCGGAGGAAAGTGAAAATGATCGGGGACATCCAGAGCCCCCACCGGAGGACGTAGATCATGTGCTCGATGAGGGTGGCGAAGCCTTCCTTGGAGAAGAAAAACTTGATGGGGGTCTTGTCCTTGTCGAAAAAGGCCTGCATGAAGACTTTGTTGATGGCGAAGAGCCAGGCCGCGATGGACCAATTGATGACGCCGGCGAGAGATTCGGTGTACAAAAGTTTCACGCCGCCCGCGTAAGTGCCGAGGTCGATGCGGCCCCATTTGTTCAAGAGCGGGTAAGTGATGTAATCGACCGCGTCGAAACCGGCGGAGGTGTAAAGCTTGAATTTTTCCAGGATGACCGGGACCTGGCGGGCATCGAGGTAGAAGGCCACCGCGCACCCCACGAAGGCCCCGAGCAGGGAATCCACCAGATAAAGCCGCCAGCTCTGAACCCCGCCCTGGCCGCGGAATCCGTAAAATACGTCTCTCAGGAAGCTGACTCCGCCCGAGGCGGCCAGCCCGATCACGAGGCCGAATCCGATCCGCTCTTGCATGCCCGCCGCGAACAGGCCGTGCGCGATCATGTGCGCGAAACCGAAGCCGACGATCGCGCCGCGGAAATAGAGCACCGGGTCGCGGTAGCTGAAACGGGTGCGCTCGAAAAAGGGAAGGCTTCCGTCGAAGGTCTCGATGATGGTCTTCACGAACGGAAAAATGAGCCCCCCGGCGAGGATGCCGATGGGCAGCGGAAAGCGCGCCATGAACGCCTGTGCCGCGCGCGCGTCGAAAACGATGAAGAGCACATACAAGATGGCGGTGAGGATGCCGCTGTAAGCCATGCCTTTACGCACGCCGATATTGACGTGATTCAGGATGCTTTCCTGGGAGGGGGCCTTGCTGTGGCCGCCGTCGAGGGAAATTCCCGTGAGGAGATACACCTCGCCCCAGAGTCCGGCGAACGAAAGCACGGTGGTCAGGATGGCGACGAGGGCGCGCAGCGGCGCGGCCAGAGCTCCCACCGCGGGCAGGGACCCGAGGTCGGCGATGTAAGGCGAAACCACGACGCCGGCCGAAACGCCGAAAATAACGGCATGGGCCAGTCCGGATTTGAGCAGGCGGCCTTTGGTGGAGAGGCTGATGCCGTTCGTCACCGCTTCGTTGAAGAGAAAGATGACCAAAAGCCGGCCCAGGAATTCCAGGACCGGGGGCCAGGCGGCCAGCAGGTGCACGGTGAGGGCGTTGATCAGGGTTTGCAGGAAATTAGCGTTTTCGACCAGCAGCAGCCAGTTGAACAAATAGGGGGTGCCCACGATGAGGGCGCAGCTGACCGGGCCCAGATGGCGCCGGGAAACAGCCAGGGAACGCGCGTTCGAAAATTGATAGATGGAAAACGTGACCGCGGCCACCATGCCGCTGAATTGAAAGATCTGAACCCAACTGGAGGGCGCCTGGAGGATTTCCTGCTTGCTCGTGGCGATGGCCAGGAGGCCGCACGCCGTGAAATTCTGGAAGACTTCGCCGGCCGAAAGGCATTCGCCCGTGAGATGCTTTTTCAGGAGCGCGGAAATGACGATCCCCGTCAGGGCCACTCCGGCGAAACCGAGATGAAAGGCTCCGTCGAGGGGGCTGATCGAATTCAGAGAATAGATGTAGATCGCGACTCCGGCGATGAGAACGGCCATGGCGCCGTAAAAAAAGTCCCTGCCGGCCGGGCTGCGACCGGTGTTTTCTTCCGGGGCGGTGGCGCGTGCGGTCTCGCGCCGGAAGGTCCGGCTCGCGACAAACGTGCCGAGCGAGGCCAGAAGACCGACCAACAAGATCAGGGCCACCTTGATCAGCGTGGCATTCTTTTGCATGAAGCTGAGGCGGCCGAATTCAAGATCGAAGTACAGGGTGCCGTTGATGGGTTCCTTGTTTTCCATCGGGCTCAGGCCGACGGGGCTCACCACGAGCGGCCCCACGGCCATCGGGCTCACCACGAACACGACTTCCGTCAAGGCCCCGATGGTCCCCCAGTTGATGCGCTCGGCGACGGAGTTGTACCCGGGTTTCAGGGAAAGAGGGATGGTCTGCATGCCGCTCTCTCCTTTGATTTCCAGTTTGACCGAAACCTGCGTCAATTGATTGGAGTCGGGGACCTGGACCCCGACCCGGACCGCGTCCGCCGCCGCGGCATTGAGGTCGGCGGGGTAACTCTTGGTCCAGATGCCGACCACCGAGGCGTCGGGCAAAGAATACTCGAAGGCCCACACGTCTTTGCCCAATTGCTCATTGAAGGCGCCGGTGATGAGCCCTTTGGAGGAACCGATGTTGAAGACGCCCTTTTCACCCGCGTCGAAAAGGGAACAGGCGGCTGTTTGGCCGGAGGAGCGGAGCAGGTTCAAGTCGGCCAGTCGGACGAAATCCACGGCCACGTTGAGCGTCCCCTTAGCCGACTTTTGTCCCGGCGCCGGCGCCAAAGCTAGAGCCGCTTCGCGTAAATCGCCGGTCTCGTCCCAGTTCACGGCGTTCAACGACGAATTCCAGCCCGATTTCAAAATGAGCGGGACGGATTGAGCCCCCGCGCTGCCTTGGATTTCGAGCGAGGCCGAGATCGTTTCTGCCTGGCCGGGCTCGATCACCCGGACGCTGATTTTAGAGGCGTTGGCGGTGGCGCTCGAAAGAGTCGAAGGGAACTCCCGGGCCCAGACTTTGATGGAGTCGCCTTCGGAAAGGGTGTAGTCAAACTCGAGGACGTCCTTGTTGGCGGCCTCGTCAAAAGTCGGCATGATCCCGCCGGCGGCGTTCCCGCTCATGTCCACTCCGCGCTGACCGGCGTCGAAGAGCGTCCACGCGGCCGGGACCACTTCCGGCTTGGGCGCCGGGGCCTCGGCGTCCTCGGTCTCAGGCTCTGCCGCCGGCTCAGGAGCGGAGCTGGCCGGCGCCGTGACTTCCACCGCGGGCGCGGCTGGTGCCGGGGCCGGCGCCGGTTTGAAAGAGATCGTAAAAGTAAGTGTTCCTTCCGCGGGCGCCGCGGCCTTCAGGTCGAGTCTCAATTCCTCCAATTTGCCGAGGGTCGGCCAATCAATGATTTCCGTCCTGCTCGTCCAGCCGGTCTTCAGTTCGATGGGGAAGCTCTGTGTCCCGGCGCTTCCGTTTAGATCCAGGGTGACGGAAATTTGCTCCTGCTCCGCGGCATCGGCCGTTTTCACGGAGATCTCGACCGTCCCGACGGACTCCGGCTCCAGGCCGGCCGGAAAATTCTTGGCCCAAAAACTCGCCGTTCCATTCGCGGGAAGGGAATAGTTTAGTTCGATCACGTCCTGTTTGCGGGTCTCGTCGTAACCGGCCAGCGTGGAGGCCCGGCCCGGTTCGGAGGCCTCGGCGCCGCGGTCGGCCGCGTCGAGAACGTGAAAGGAATCGGCGGCGTATGAATTCAGGGAAGAGAAAGGAAGAAGAAAGAAGAAAGAGAGGAGGAGGACCCGTCTAACACTATGCGACTTATGAAAGTGGAAATTCAATCGCATAGGTTTTTTTTCCATCCAAAATTTGAGATGACACGTTTCTCTTGTTTGATGGCAATTTGATTCATTGATTGCTGCTGATACCCCGGCGACTTTTGGGCTGGTAGGGGAATATTATATTCAGAAAAATCCGCAACGGAAGAGATGTTTTGAAATTTTTGACATCAGCGCGGTCAAAGATCGGAAGACCCAACTCCGCACAGAGATCGCATCATGATTCCTGTCGAGCCAGTTGCCTTTAAGATTAATCAGAAAGCAGCAAAATTAGCCATTATTACAGAAACAATAACGATCCTTAGGGATTCTGACGCAGCCCTTTAAAGGCCATTGAGTGAAATGACGCAAGGCGCTGGCGGGGTCAAATCTGCCGGCGCGGGCCGATAGTATAACTCATTTCTGAAATATGACTTAGGAGAGAGCAATAATTCGTAATAACGGTTTGATCTTGGCATCAAGATTGTATTAGTAGAAATTTAAGATGCCAGAGGAAAGGGGTGATGGGTGATGAAGAAATGGATCATGATGTTTTTGGCAGTGAATCTGCTGGCCCCCTTGGACGCGGCACTGGCCGCTCATGAATACACAGGGGTGAAGATGTGTTCAATGTGCCACAAGAAACCGGAACAGGGCGAACAGCTGAGGATTTGGCAGGAATCCGCACATTCCAAAGCCTACCAAACACTTACGACACCGGCTGCCAAGGAAACCGCAGCCAAGCTGGGAATTGAAGATCCCACGACGAGCGGCAAATGCTTGAAATGCCATGCGACAGCGTATGGTCTTACAGAGCAAAAAGTTACACAAAAAGTGCCGGTCGAGGAAGGCGTTTCCTGCGAGTCTTGCCACGGTGCGGGGAAAGACTATGCCAAGAAGAGCATTATGGAAAATCGGGACGCGGCGATGAAGGCGGGAATGGAGATTCCCACCGAAGCGACTTGCGTGAAATGCCATAACGAAGAAAACCCGAATTTCAGGCCGTTCAATTTTGCGGAACGGTGGGAGAAGATTAAGCACCCGGTTCCAAATAAATAAGTATTAGGTGGCTGATTGAGCCGCCGGGCTGTCCGTCATGGGTTCAGAGGAGGTGACGGGCAGCCTTTTTTTTTGGACCCTTTGTGATGCCGATCACTTTCGGCTGAGTATATATACGGTACTCTTGCACAGCTAAGAGGGACTTTGATGATGGACCCGAATAACCCGAATAAAAAGGACTCCTATTTCCAGAATTGGATCAGCGTCATCGGGGGGATACTGTCCGTCATCTTCTTCACGGTGATCCTGTTCCTGTCCTTCCTGGACATCTGGTCGAAGGAGATCAATCCTTACATCGGGATTATCACTTATTTTCTGGCGCCGGCCTTCTTGACCTTGAGTTTGATCCTGATCCCCGTGGGGGCCCTTCGGGAGCGGGCCGCGCGGCTCAAACACGGCACCGTCCGGCGCTTTCCCGCGATCGACTTCAACAATCCGACCCATCAAAAATGGGCCTTCACCACGATCGGGGTGACCACCCTGTTCGGGCTTTTCACCGTGTTTGGCCTGTTTCGTTCTTACGAATTCACGGAGTCGCAAACGTTCTGCGGCCGCGTTTGCCACGAGGTGATGAAGCCGGAATTTACCGCCTATCACAATTCGCCGCACGCGCGGGTCAAATGCGTGGAATGTCACATCGGGCCGGGCGCGGCGTGGTATGTCCGCTCCAAATTTTCAGGGGCCTACCAGGTGTATTCGGTGGTCATGAAAAAATATTCCAAGCCTATTGAAACGCCCATCAAACACCTGCGTCCGGCACAGGAGACTTGCGAGCGGTGCCATTGGCCGCAGCAGTTTTTCGGCGCCGTGGAACAGGACAAGCAGTATTTCCTGCCCGATGAGGCCAACACTGAATGGCGCACGCGGATGCTCCTGTTCGTGGGCGGGGGGACCCGCAAGTTCGGCAAAAAAGAGGGCATCCATTGGCACATGAACATCAAAAATAAAGTTTATTACATCGCCACCGACGAAGAGCGCCACGTGATCCCCTGGGTCAAAATCATCGACCCGGAAGGGAAGGAGCGTGTCTACGTGGACGAAGAATCGGGGTTTTCCGCGGCTTCGCCGCCCCCGGGCGAGATACGGCGCATGGATTGCATGGACTGCCACAACCGGCCCAGCCACAATTTCCGGACGCCGGTGGACGCGGTCAACGAAGCCCTTTCGGTGGGGGAGATTGACCGCGAGCTTCCTTATATAAAGCGGGAGGCGGTGAAGGCCCTGGTCGGCGAATACGCCAGCGAGAAGGAAGCCGCGGCCGGGATCCGGGAATCGTTGAAGGCCTTTTATGAATCGGAGTACCCCGCGGTGCTGAAGGAGAAAAAGGACAGTTTAGCCAGGAGCGTTAACACCGTGGTCAAGATTTACAAAAGCAACTTTTTCCCCGAGATGAAGGTTTCCTGGAAGGCCTATCCGGAGAACATCGGGCACAAAGACGCGCCGGGATGTTTCCGGTGCCACGACAACAAACATAAAACCGCGGGAGGCGAGATCCTCACCAACGATTGCAACTCCTGCCACATCATCATGGAGCAGGGAAAGCCGGGGGCGATCGAAAGCAACACGGGTGGGCTCGAGTTCAAGCATCCCGATGAAGACGTGGGCGAAGCCTGGAAGGAGATGAATTGTTTCGATTGCCATTCGGGGGAAATCGCGTAAAGCTGGATCTCGTCCTGATCCTGATCGCGCTCGCGATCTGCCTCTGGGCGGCGCTGGCTTGCGCCGAGGAACCTGCCCCCGCGCCGCTGGACGAGCCGGCAGCGGCTGAAACCATCGCCAACGAAGACTGCCTCGCCTGCCACGACACGTTCAAGCTCGAGGATTTCGAGACCACCGCGCACGGGAGCAATTTGTGCACTTCCTGCCACAGCGACATCAAAGAATTGCCCCACCCGGAAAGCCTGAAACAGGTCGATTGCGCGGTCTGCCACCGCGTCGAGGCCGAGATTTACGGCGCCTCCGACCACGGCAAGGCGCTCAAGAGCGGGGTCCCCGCGGCGAGCTGTCTCAATTGCCACGGCGACACACACACCATTCGCAGCGCGCGGGATCCCCTTTCCCCGATCCACCGGTTGAACATCCCGCAGACCTGCGCCGTCTGCCACGAGAACGAGAAGATGATGGCGAGGTATTCCCTGCTGGAGAAACAACCCCTTCATTCGTACGCCGACACGGTGCACGGCAAGGCGCTCTTGGAGAAGAAGAACCTTTCCGCGGCCGTCTGCAACGATTGCCACGGTTCGCACGACCTGCACGCGCCGACCAATCCCGAATCGAAAATTTTCAAAAAGCACGTGCCCGGCACCTGCGGCAAGTGCCACGAGAACGTGCTGCGGACTTACGAGCGGAGCATCCACGGCCGCGCCGCCCTGGCGGGCAAGATGGAAGTGCCCGTCTGCACCGATTGCCACGGCGAGCACAACATCCTTTCGCACAAAGACCCGGCCTCGACGGTCTACACCACCGCGGTGTCCGAAAAGACCTGCGGCCACTGCCATGCCGCCGAGAAGGTCGTCACCAAATACCGCCTGCCCGCCGACCGGGTGAAAACTTATCTGGAAAGTTATCACGGGCTGGCGAGCAAGTTCGGGCGCACCACGGTGGCGAATTGCGCCAGCTGTCACGGCGCCCACGACATCCTGCCTTCGAGCGACCCGGCCTCTTCGGTCAACAAGAAAAACCTTCCCCAAACCTGCGGGCGCTGCCACCCGAACGTGAGCGATCAATTGGCCAAGGGCTCGATCCACATCGCGCCTTCCAGTCTCCGCGATCAGGTGGTCTACTTCGTGGGGGTCTTTTATGTCTGGCTCATTCTGCTGGTGATCGGGGGGATGATCGTGCACAACGCCCTTGATTTCGCGCGCAAACTCCGCGAGCATTACGCCCGGGCCAAGCAAAAAGGGCGGCACACCCGGTTCACGCTGAGCGAGCGGATCCAGCACCTGCTCCTGGCCGTTTCTTTCATCCTGCTCGCCTATTCCGGTTTCGCCCTCAAATATCCGGACGCCTGGTGGGCCGCGCCTTTCACCTTCTTCGGGACGCAGGCCGATTGGCGCGGGATCGTGCACCGCCTGGCGGCCAAGTTGTTCATGGCCGTGGGCGCCTTCCACCTGGGCTACCTCGCTTTCACCAAACGCGGGCGCGGCCAGTTCCGGGCGCTGCTCCCCGCGGCGAAGGATTTCTCCGATTTCTGGCGCATGCAGAAGCACAATCTCGGCCTGACGCCGGAGAAACCCGTCTTGGCGCGATACAACTACGTGGAAAAGCTCGAATACTGGGCGCTGGTCTGGGGCTCCGTGGTCATGGCCGTCACCGGGCTGATGCTGGTCTATGAGAATTTCGCGATGCGGTATTTCCCCAAATGGGCGCTCGACGTCGCGACCATCGTCCATTTTTACGAAGCCGTGCTGGCGACGCTGGCCATCGTGATCTGGCATTTTTATTTTGCGATGTTCGACCCCGAAAATTACCCCATGAATTGGAGCATGTTCACGGGAAAGTCCCCGGAAGGGCACGGCGAAAATGGGAACTAGGAGGGCCGGCTTTTTGGAAAGGATCCTGTTTCAATCCCTGACCGTGAAACTCGTCCTGACCGTCGGCGCCGTGGTGTGTCTCATCGTGGGGATCGGCGCCTTCGCTTTGATGAAAGGGGCTTCCAAGCGGATCGCCGAAACGCTGGTGACGACGTCCCTCTACCAGGCGCAGTACCTTAAGGGAAAGCTGATCGAGACCATGATGAACGAAACGTTCGACCCGGCACAATTGCAGCAGGTGATCGGGAGCGAAAAAGATCGTCTGGGTCTCGCGGAGATCAACATCTTCAATGCGAAAGGGATTATTCGTTTTTCAACGGTCCCTCGTAAAATCGACCAGGCAGTCGATTTGACGACGACCGATGCGGACCGTTTTACGCGCGACCAAGGCGTGATCCACTTCCAGGAGAAGGGTGCGAAGGGGACCCTCCGGATCGTGCATCCCGTGCACAGCCGGGCCGCCTGCATGCGCTGCCATGACGTTGTCCCCGGGGCCGCGTTGGGAGGGATCGAGCTTCACGTCTCCCTGGCGCCGATCTTCAAACGCTTCGCCGAAAACCGGCTCTTCATGATTATCGCCGCGGGCGGCATCATCCTGCTGAGTGCGGTCCTCATCCGGTGGGTCGTCCGGACCATTGTGCGCAAACCCATTCGGCAGCTGATATCGGAGATGGAGAAAGCGCAGCGCGGGCAACTCGATGCCAAGATTTCTATCCGGGGCGATGCGGATTTGAAACGCCTTTCAGAAAGCTTCAACGCCATGATCCGCGGCTTTCGCCGGGCCCAGCAGAAAATTGCCGAACAGCACCGCCGCGAACTTGCACATTCAAACCGTCTGGCTTCTCTCGGGCAATTCATTTCCAATATTTCGCATGAAATTAAAAATCCGCTGGCCGCGATGAGTTCGACGCTCCATGCGCTCAAGAGCGAGCTTCAGCCCGGGCAGGACCCCGAAATTTTTACGGAGCTCATCATGCAGGTTGGGCGCATCGAAAAGACCCTTCATAATCTTTTGAGGTACGCGCGGCAAAAGCCGCCCTCTTTTGATCGGTGCCCGCTCGCCGACCCGGTCCAGCAGGCATTTCATTTGGCGGAGCATTTTCTCAGGTCGCGGAACATCCGCTTTCAGGTGACGGCGAAATCCCCGGGATTGGCCGTGTGCGGGGACGAAGGGCAGTTGGAGCAGGTCTTTCTGAACTTGTTCTTAAATTCCGCAAACGCCATGCCGGAAGGCGGCGTTTTGAGCGTTCGCATCGAGCCCGTCCCGGACGGAGTTCTCACCGAAGTGGAGGACACCGGCTTGGGAATGGACGCAGACGTCTTGGCCTCCATCTTTGAACCTTTTTTCACTACGCGCGCGGACGGAACAGGATTGGGGCTGTCGGTTTCCAAGGGGATCATCGAGGCCCACCACGGCTCGATCCGGGCACGAAGCCTTCCCGGGAAGGGAACGATTTTAAGCATCATTTTGCCGGCCGCGGCGGAGTCTGCGGTGGACGAGGCCTCTGTGGAGGCGGGGAGGATGGGATGAAGGCCAAAATATTGATCGTGGATGATGAAAAATTGATTTGCTGGTCGTTGGAAAAAGATTTGACGCGCGAAGGGTATGAAGTCGCTACGGCCACGAAGGCCGGCGCGGGATTGCGGCTCTTTGAAGAGGACGTGGTCGACGTGGTCATCCTGGACTTGCGCCTCCCGGACGGAAACGGGAAGGATGTTCTGATGGAAATGATGAAGCGGGATCCTTTGGTCTCCGTCCTGGTCATCACCGCGAATGATGACATCCGGAGCGCGGTCGAATGCATGCAGGCAGGGGCGTTCACTTATCTGCACAAGCCGTTTCAATTTGACGAACTCAAGCTCAATATCGAAAAAGCGATTGAGAGAAGGAAATTGCGGAAAAAGATCCATGAGTGGGAGTCCATCGAACGTGGAAAATATGATTGGTCCAATATCGTAGCCGAAAGTGTTTTCATGAAACGGGTGCTCGATTTGGTGAGGCAGATATGTCTTTCGGAGGCGTCCACCGTGCTTCTCGAGGGCGCCAGCGGCACGGGCAAGGACCTGCTCGCCCGTGTGATCCATTATGGGGGCCGCCGGGCGGCGCGTCCCTTCATCGCCGTGAATTGCGCCGCGCTTCCGGCGACCCTTCTCGAGAGCGAATTGTTTGGGTATGAAAAGGGCGCTTTCACGGACGCGCGTCAGTCTAAAAAAGGGCTGGTTGAAGAAGCGCAGGGAGGAACCCTTTTCCTGGACGAGATCGGCGATATGCCGAAGGAGCTCCAGGCAAAACTTCTCCATCTCATCGATCAGAAAAAATTCCGCAAGATCGGCGGGGTCAAGGAACTTGAGGCCGACGTGAGGATCCTCGCGGCGACGAACAAAGACGTGAAGGTGGAAGTCCGGGAGGGGCGCTTTCGGGAAGACCTTTACTATCGGCTGAACGTCGTGCCTATTTATCTTCATCCGCTGCGTGAGCGGAAAGAGGACATCCCGGCATTAGCGGGCTATTTCCTTGCCCACTTCAACCGGGAATTCAAAAAATCGATTTCCGGCATCGCGCCGGACGCGCTGGAAATGCTCCTGAATTATAAATGGCCCGGGAACGTGAGGGAGCTCAAAAACATCATCGAAAGGGCGATGATCCTGAATGAAGAAACCCTCATCCGGACCCATCATCTTCCGGCGGAGATCGATTGCGGCTGTGTGCTGAAGGATTACAAGTCGGAAGGAAGCGCGCCGTCTTCCGGCAAGCCCTCCAATAAATTGCCCACCTGTCTCTTGTCCGTTCCGCTGGATGAAATCGAAAAACAGCTTGTGATCCAGACGCTGGAAGCGGCATCGGGGAATCAGTCCAAGGCCGCACGCATGCTGGGCATTGGCCGGGACGCTTTGCGGTATAAAATGGGAAAATATGGGTTGAATGACACGGAAGATCCAGCCGACTTGAGCCAAAACACCCAATCTCAGAACTCTGAACAGTAATTTCCCCTTCATGAAGTTGGCACGATTCTGGCCTATTAAAATGCGATTATGAAACTTCGTTACCTGTTGCTCCCAATTTTTGCACTCACAGCATTTTATATTTCCTCCTGCCGGGACTATGAAGAAATCCGCAATGCTCTTGAGCAGCATACGATACCGGGGGCCGAATACGTCGGAATGGAAACCTGCGCCGCTTGCCATGAGGACGTCGTGAAGCGGCACCGCTTGGAATCCCATTTCGGGACTAGTTTAGAAGAGGGAGAGAAAATCACCGGGGAGGCCTGTGAATCCTGCCACGGTCCCGGAAGTCTGCATGTGGACGGCAGCGGAGATAAAACAAAGATCATACGCTATGATACGGAGCGTTGTTTCGCCTGCCATCTGGACAAAAAGGCTCAGTTTCAACTTCAATTTCATCATCCCGTGACGGAAGGGCAAATGGCGTGCATGGACTGCCATGGCATGCATAACGCCGACCGGGCATCACATTCCGTCACCGATTTGGAACGATCCAGCGAAAAATGCTTTAAATGCCATAAGGAATACAAAGGGCCGTTTGTCTTCGAGCACGACGCGATGCGGGACGGCTGTCAGGTTTGCCATGAACCCCACGGCGGCGTTTATGCAAAATTGCTCGTCGCGGACGACAATGCGCTCTGTCTGCGATGCCACTGGGAGCCCAATACCAATAATCAGGCTGGTAATATCGGCGGCGTGCCGCACGGCGCGGGCGGCGGAAATTACTTCATTGGCCCCGGTGAAAACTGCGTGGATCATCACCGTTCACCGCATGGATCCAATACCTGGAGGACATTCAACCGATGAGAATCCATCTCCGCGGTGGCTTTGGGGCGGTTCTCCTGACGGTCGGGATTTTGTGTTTCGCCTCCTTGAATGCTAATGCCGACGAGATTGCGATTTCCGAGACCAAAGAAATAACAGAAAGCCAGCCGCAGCCTTCTGCGCAAAATGCTGCTCCGAGTTCCGCGCAGGCGACACAGAATCTAAAGGAGAAATACTTCGGTGATTTTCCGGGGGCGAGCCCGGATCTTTTTGTGGTCGCACCTTCGATCACTCATTACTACGTGAAAGGCGATAGAGGCCGGTTTCGGGAAGACTGGTATACGGATGACCAGACGACGGGCGGGGTAAGGGGCTTGTATTTTAAGGATGCTTCCGGCGACATCACCACGGAGTTCAAGGGGAAGGCCCTCGTCAATTACAGCTATTTGGCTGACATGCGCGTTTCAAAAGAGGGCGGTTATTATCTGGATGCAAGATGGAAGCGGTTTAGAAAATATTGGAATGGCACGGAAGACAAGCCGTGGGATCCATCTCAGTATCGTCTGCCAGATGAGTTCGGAGATTGGACGGACGAGGATCTTTATACGGACCGCGGAAATGTCGATGTGGAATTGGGGTATCCGGTATCGGAAACATCAAAACTGATTTTTAAATACGGCTTATGGACTCGCGAAGGCAGGGAGACCCTGCTCAAGGGGGACGTGGCCACGCGCACGGGATTGCCGTCTCTGCGCTCTATTTCAATGAGACGGCAGGTGGATGGAGTGAGCAACAAATTCACTCTCAGTCTTCCGATGAAGGTTGCCGAGAAACACAATATTGAGCCGCTGATTTCATATGAAGCCTATCAAGACGGCCAGTTTACCGATTCGACGAGATACACGAATGGAGTCCTTGCTCAGAAGCGCGACTATATCGACCGCTACCAATTTCACGATATCAAACTCCAAACGAAGTACGACAGCTTCTGGTCCGACGATGTTTACGTGCACGGGGGCTATTTCTTCAATTTTCTCCGGAATGACAGTGTCCGCAGCGAGGTCCGGCCGAATCTGGCCAATCCCAATATTTATTGGAGCCCGGATGTCGACAACTGGAGGGTCAGCAATACCGTGAGCGCGGGAAGCGCCATGCTGGATTTTCTGCGGCGGAAGGGTCTCGATATGCGGTTCGGATTTCGCGGCGAGCATGCCGTGACGGACAATCATGGCACGTTGATCGCGGGCGGGATCAATAACCTCCGGTCCTCCGATACCAATTTGAGCGAAGGCTGGTTTGGGGAAGCGTTGTCGGTCACGTACCGGCGTCAAGGGACTACCGCTTACGCGGGCATTGATCTCGAGCAGCGGCGTTTGAATTGGAAAGAAACATTTGACGCGCGCAATCATGAAATCTTCACGGATGCGGGTTGGGGATCCGGAGCGCCCGAACTGAGTTATGAAACCAATGTCACTTATCTGGACTACGTGCCGAAAGTGAAGATAGCCCAGAGGTTGAATTCGAGGATGAAGGCGAATCTGCAGTACAAATGGCAGCAGAGAGAGCGTCAGTACAACACCCGGTCGGACACGTTGCCTCGATATTATCCCGGTTATCTGGGCGATCAGGAGCGGATGGTGCAGGAAATCACTGCGAACTTAGACGTGAAACTGCCGGCGGCGTGGATCTCGACCTTGAAATACCAATGGATCATGGACAATATTGAATTTCCCAAAGTCGGAGATCAGCAGCAGAATTTGGACCGGGATCGCTTTTCGATGGCTTTCTCGGGACCGGTGATCCGGAATTTATTCGGGTATTTCGCCGGAATGTACGATTATTACCGCGTGGATACGCCGACGGACGCTACCGGAAGGAGCAATTGGTCGGGCGGCACAGGCGCTTACGATTTTAACGGAGACGTATATTATCTGGTTTCCAATCTGAATTATCGTCTGACCAAGAAGAGCGTGCTGTCCACGGGGTATCAATTGACGGATTCCCTCGGCGATAATCGGAACACCATGAATGAGGTGACCGCGGGGATCCAGTACGATATCAGCAAGACCTGCTCCTTCGAGGCCCGCTACCAGATATTCAAATTCTACGACGGCCGAGGTTTCAGCGGTTACAACGACGAGTATTTTGGCCAGGGCGTGACCGTCGGATTTAAGAAAGCGTTTGAATAATCCTTCGTTCCCCAATAATATGGGCCTCAGTGACTACTTCTATTCTGCGCTTTGTCAATGTTTTGATCGTTTTGATCTGCGCCGCGGCCGCGTTCGGCACCATTCCTGAAAGTACCCTCCCTTTTTTGAAAAATCCCAGTGCCCTGTTTGCGGCGAAGCCGTTTGTCGCTTTTTTGGGACTCCTGGGAGTCTTCGCGGTGTCGCACACAGTCCGCAAGGGGATCGATTTGTTCCGGATGGCGGCCGCGGATGAGATTACCACCGCGGGGCGGGAGACGCGCCTTCAAGATTTCCGACCCGCCAGGATCCCATTTTCAGATCTGCAGGAGTATCAGGATCGGATTTCATCGGTCCTGAGGTCGAAGAGATACCGCGTGATCGCGAAAATGGAGAAATTGCGGTTCTCTTTTACCGGCGTTAAGGATTTGGACGGCATTTGGGGCAGTTTCCTGGTCCATGCTGGACTGGTGGTTGCCCTTCTCGCGGGGCTTTTGACTTATTCGTTCGCGGACGTCCGGGACATCGAATTGCAAGAAGGCGCCACGACCTTGCTTGCGCGGGGAGGTGCCAAAATCAAATTGGAGAAATTCAGCGTGATGCTGGACGCGACGGGCAATGTCGCGTCTTACGTGAGCCGTTTACTGGTTCAGGACCGGAAGGGACGGATCGAGCACCATGACTTGAGTGTGAACGGCCCCCTGCAGATAGGGGGAGTGCGGGTTTTTCAGATGCGTTACAGCGTGAAGATCCGGGAGGTAGTTCTCCGGGTCTATAAAAACGGCAAACCCTTCGGTGAAATCACCCTCGCGCCGGGTAAAAAATCAGGACTCGCGGGGCTGCCTTACACGGTCGAGGCGGGTGAGATCGTTCCGGATTTTGTCATCGTTCAAGGCGGAAAAGCGGCGAGCCGTTCTCCCTATTTCCGCAATCCCGCGGTCTCCTTGTTTTTGTATACTTCCACCTCGCCCGATACCCCCGAGAAGCAGATTTGGGTATTCTCCGATCTATTTTTGCATCAGGGCGCTGGTCCCGCAGAATGGGCCTTTGCCATCGGGAGGATCCGGAAGATTTACTCTTCCGGGATGAAAGTGAGCTATGATCCGGGCTGGCCGCTTGCCTATGCGGGCTTTGTGGTCATGATCCTGGGTGCCTTTCTGAGTGCCTTTGTCATCCCGCGGGGCATACGGATTTCTTTTGTTCCCGAGCGGCGCGGGGAAGAGAGCTCCTATGAATGTTCAGGCGCCTGCGTCAAAGATCCCGCGGGCTTGAAATACGAAGCCGGGATCATACTGAGGGAACTGGAACCGGTTGTGAAGGGGGGCGGTGTGAGATGATCATCGGCATTTTGATGTTATGTTATCTTCTCTTTGCCCTGGTATCCTTTTCCGCAGCCGTTTCCGGAGGGAGGATTTGGTTTTGGTCCGCAATCTCGATGGGTCTCGGGCTGCTTGCTTTTCACGGCTCCGTGATCGCCATCCGCGGGGTCCAGGCGGGCCATCTCCCATGGTCCAATACTTACGAAACCCTGATTTTGCTCGGTTTTCTCATGATGGCCATTTACTGGACCACCTTCCCGAAATTCCGGGCGCTTTCCGTAGGGGGGTTCGCCGGTCTGACGGCCGCCGTCCTGCTCGGATTGTGCTCGCTCTTGTCATCCGATATTGAGCCCCTTCTGCCGGCCTTGAAAAGCAATTGGCTGCTCTTCCATGTTACGGCGGCCATCCTCGGCTACGCCTCTTTTGCCGTGGCATTCGGCACGGCCGGCATCTATTTATTCCTGGACGCGGCGAGGAAATTTGTCTCCCGGCCGGAAAAACGCGGCGAGATCGAAGGCCGGCTGGAGTATTTGGACCGACTGATGGCGAGGCTCATCGCGGTCGGATTCGCTTTTTTGACGCTGGGCATTTCCACCGGCGCTGTCTGGGCCAACGCTTCCTGGGGTCGCTATTGGAACTGGGATCCCAAGGAAACCTGGGCCTTCATCACCTGGGCCTTGTATGGGGCCCTTCATCATGTGCGGTCGATGGAAAACGGATCCGGCCGGGGCTTTGCCGTGCTCGCGTTTTTCGGTTTCTTTCTGGTGATGTTTACCTATTTCGGCGTCAATTTCTGGCTGGCTTCTCTCCACGCTTATTCTTAAGCCTTGAACTTTTAGGCCGCCTCTGACAAGATAGAGTTGGCATGGAGATCCCCAAAGGTATCCCGTTCTTCCAAGGCCTGTCGGAGAGCGAAGTTGGCACGATCAAGCAGGTCATGCGCGAGAAGTCGTTCGCCAAAGGCGACCTGCTTTTTCATGAAGGTAATTTGTGCGAGAGGGTGTTCTTCGTCCACTCCGGACGGGTCAAGCTTTACCGCACGGCGTCCTCCGGCCGCGAACAGATCCTGGAGATGCTGGGCCCGGGAGACACCTGCGCCTGCAATCCGGGTTCTTTTACCTGGTTTTGCTCCGCTTCGGCCGAAGCCATGACCGACTGCAAAGTTCTTTTCTTGTCCCGCGACGATTATGTGAGGATGGTGCAAAACAACCATAAACTCGCCCGCACCCTCAATCGCCTGTTCGCCGACCGCCTCCGCTGTTTCACCTCTCTCATCGAGGAGGTTTCGCTGAAGGACGTCAAAAAGCGGCTGGCCAAGTTCCTGCTGGACATGCGTTCCGCTCAGGCCGCGCCCGGCTCGAAAAAAGACGTAAAAGACGTGTTGAGCGTCAATTTCACGCGGGAAGAACTCGCCCAGCGCATCGGCACCTCGCGCGAGACGGTCGCCCGTTACCTTTATCAGCTGAAGCGCGCGAAGCTGATCGATATCCTGCCCAAGTCCATCGCCATTCTCGACGAAAAAGGCCTCCGCGACCTCCTCTCCTAAGTCCTTGTGACTGCCGTCACAGACGATTTGCCAGCCTTTGGCTATATAGGAGTATGCAATCGGTCGATTGGGTGGGGCGTCAGGCCCTTGACGGCAAGCTCCTTTCCCGTGACTCCTATCTGGGATTGCTCCGCCTGGAAAATCCTTCCGAAATCAGCCGCCTTTTCGAATTCGCCGTCGCCGTCACGAGAAAATTTCAAGGCCGGAGGGCCGGGTTGTGCTCGATCGTGAATGCCAAAAGCGGCCTCTGCGCCGAAGATTGCGCTTTTTGCGCGCAGTCGGTCCGCTACAAGACCGGGATCCCGCGATATCCGCTTCTGGAAATAGCGGCCGTGCTGGAGAAGGCGAAGCAGGCCGAAGACCGCGGCTGCGACGAGTTTTGCATCGTCACTTCCGGAGGGAAGCTTACCGACGCGGAATTCGGCAAACTCCTTGAAATAATCGCCGCCGTCCGGCGCGCCGTCACCCTCCATTTGGACGCTTCCGTCGGTTTTCTCGATTTTGTCCGGGCCCGGCGCCTTAAAGAGGCCGGGATCCGCCGCATCAATCACAACATTCAAACATCGTCCTCATTTTATGAGCGGATTGCGACCACGCATAGCTTCGAGGACCGCGTGGCCACTCTCGGCGCGGCGCGGGCGGCCGGCCTCGAACTCTGCTGCGGGGTGCTCTTGGGAATGGGAGAGACGCGAGAGGACCGGGTGGATGCGGCCTTTGAGATCCGGACCTACGCCCCCGAATGCGTGCCCATCAATCTGCTCGATCCGCGCCCCGGCACGCCGCTCGAGAACCAGCCCTTGCTCGATCCGATCGAGGTGTTGAAAACCGTGGCGGTGTTCCGTCTGATCCTGCCCGGTTCGCCTCTCCGTTTGGCGGGAGGGCGGCGGCTGCAACTCGGCGGATGGCAGAGAGAGGCCCTGCGCGCGGGGGTGAACGGTTTGATCGTGGGGGACCTTCTAACGACGCCCGGGAATGCTCTGGAAAGTGACTTCGAGGACCTGCGCGCCGAAGGCTTCGAATTCGGACGATGAAGATCGATAAAATTTACGTCGATTCCGACGTTCGCGAGACGCCGCTCGCGACGCGGGTCCTGAACAAATTGCGCGGGATCCCTTTCGAATTCACGGACGAGACCGCACTCGCCGCTCGGGCGCTTTCTCCCGCCGAGGGGAAGCGGTCGCTCTGGATCACTCGCTTCAAAGGCCCGTTCCTGAAACCCTGCCCGGGCACCGATGCTTCCTACCTCTGTTGCAATTATTGGGTGCTCAACATTCAGGCGAATTGTCCCTGGGATTGCACGTATTGCATTCTGCAAGGTTATCTCAACCAGACGGCCCTGACGCTCTACGCCAATTTGGAAATCATTCCGGAGGAGTTGGACCGGTTGATCGAGCGCCTGCCGGGCCGGATGTTGCGGATCGGCACCGGGGAACTGACGGACTCCTTGGCGCTCGATCCCTTGACCGGATTCAACACCGCCCTGATCCAGGCCGCGAAGACCCGTCCGGTCATCCTCGAGTTTAAGACGAAGACGGATTTCGTGGGGCATCTGCCGCCGATCGCGACGAGAAATGTGGTGGTCTCCTGGTCCCTGAACCCCGCTCGCATCGTGGAGACGGAGGAGCACAAGACGGCCCCCGTCCGGGAAAGGCTGGAGGCGGCGGCCCGCGCCGCGGCCAAGGGATACCGGCTGGGGTTTCATTTCGATCCGTTGCTTGATTTTCCGGGATGGGAAGAGGAATACGCGGGATTGATCCGGGAGCTGTTTTCCGCCGTGAATGAGGAAGACGTGGCCTGGATCAGTCTGGGAAGCCTGCGTTTCCCGCCCCCGCTCAAGCCGGTCATCGAAAGGCGGTTTCCGCGCACCCGCATCACGTCCGCCGAAATGGTGCGCGGGACGGACGGCAAGCTCCGTTATTTCCGTCCGGTCCGGACGGCCATTTACCGCGGCATTTATTCCGGCCTGCGTTCGCGCTGGAAGGAAGTCCTCATCTATTTCTGCATGGAGAACAAGACGGTGTGGAAAGAGGTCATGGGATTTTCGCCGCCGTCCAACGAAGGCCTCGATTATCTCTTTCATGAAAATTTTTTTCGGCGCTTCCCGGACCTCGGTCTCAGGGAACCGCACCCCGGCGACTATTTGGGCTCATGCGTCGCACCCTGATCGTTGTCGGCGGCGGGATCGCGGGGTTGAGCGCGGCGCGCCGGATCGCCCGGCTCTCGCAAGAGCGTTCGCTCGCGGTCGAGCTGGTGCTGATCGAGGCGCAGCCGCGGCTCGGCGGTTTGATCGAAACCGAAGCCCGGGAGGGAGCCCTTTTAGAGCACGGTCCGGACGCGCTCTCCGCGCTCAAGCCCTGGCCCGCGGGCTATTGGGAAAGCGCCGGGTTGGCCGCTGATATCCTCTGTGCCTTCGGGCCCGGCTTTCGATTTCCTTTTTTTAAACGTCCGGTGTTCTCTTTCCGGCGGGGGCTCGGAAGTTTGCCCACGGCGTATTTTCAAGCCCTGCCGCCGGGCTGCCGCAAGACGGGCCGGGCCGTCCGGGTTTGGCAGGGGATCCGGGGGAAATGGTATGTGTTGCTCGACGACTTGAGCCTCCTCGAAGCCGACGGCGTTTGCCTCGCCGTCCCGGCCCCCGCCGCGGCGGCGCTGCTCGCATCCTGGGCCCCGCGTTTGTCTCAGGCGCTGAGCGAGCTGTCCTACTGTTCGGTGATTTCCCTGTATATGGGCTATCCCGCACGGCCCGGCTTGTCCGTGCCGGCTCGGATCCGATTCCGGGAGGGCCTGGCGGGAGCGCAAAAATTTCCCGAACACGCGCCGCCGGACCGGCGTCTCGTCCGGGTGATGCTTTCCTGGGATGAAGAGTCTTCGCCCTTGACGGATGAGGCGATTGTTCGCCGAATGCAGGCCCGCTTGGCCCGCAAATGCGGCCTTCGCGAATCGCCTGATTTTTATTGCCTCCGTCGCCACCGGCGGGCCGTGCCCCGGTACGGGCCGGGGCATTCCTTTTGGAAGCGCCGGATCGAGAACTTGTTGCGCCCCTGGCGCGGGCTCGCCCTGGCCGGCAATGCTTACGACGGGGTGAGCGTGTTCAGCTGCGTCATGAGCGGAGAGCGCGCCGCCGAACGCCTCACGGATTCGCTCGCGCCGTGACGAACATCACAGACGGCCGCCGCGAGCGGGGTTACCATTTGGCCGGAAATGAAAAAAGAGATGATCGCTAAAAATATTCGGGCCCCCAAATTCAGCGATTGCCTGAACGAGCTCGAGGCCGAGCATGAAGAAAGCTTCCGGGAGACGGAAAAGCTTTCCGACGTCTTGACCAACATCCGATACGAGGGGAAGCTCTCGCTCGGGAAGAATCTCAAGGAGGCCAACCGCCTGCGGCTCTTTTTTAACCGGGTGATGCGGCATCACGCGCGCCTGGAAGAGACGGTCATTTTTCCGTTTCTGGAAAAGCACGTACCGAAGATGGAATCCGTCATCCGCCTGCTCCGCTCGGAGCACGCGGATTTCGAGAAGACCTTGATCGAATTCAACGCGAGCCTGCGGGCGGTCGACCGCGAGAATGACGCCGGCAAACGATTGCTGTCCCTGGAAAAAATGCAGGAAACGGGGACCTATCTTATTTATCTGCTGCGGCATCACCTTTATAACGAAAACGTGAGCGTCTACAAGACTATCAGCCGTGACCTGAACCCGGAAGAGAAGAAGATCCTGGTGCGAAAAATCAGGGCGGCGGAAGGAGGGAAAAGAAAATGAATTTGCCCGGGCCGTTGGAATTGGCATTGATTTTGGCAGTGCTGTTGCTGTTGTTCGGAGCCAAGCGCATCCCGGAAATGGCGCGGTCGTTTGGCGAGGGGATTCGCGAATTCAAAAAGGGCCGGACCGCCGGAGGGGGGGCGGACGACAAAAAATGAGCGACCCCGCCGACCGGTTCGACATTCTGAAGGCCGTCGCTTCAGCCACGGGGATTGCCGTCCTCGTCGCGGTGTTCGCGTTCTGGCAGCCGATAGACGCCCGGGAGGCCGCCGTGAAACCCGTCCCTAGCCCGGAACTTTACCGGTTGGGGCGCGACCTTTATCTCAAGCAATGCACGACCTGCCACGGGCTGAAAGGCGAAGGAGACGGTCCGGCGTCGTATCTCCTGTATCCCAAGCCGCGCAATTTTTCCCGCGACGAATTCCGCCTGATATCGACGACCGACATGACCGCCACCGACGAGGATCTCTTCAAAAGCATCAGCCGGGGCATGCCCGGCTCCTCCATGCCGGCCTGGAAGCACTTGAGCGAAAATCAGCGCTGGGCGCTCGTCTATTACGTGCGGACCCTGGCGGAGACCCGTGCCTATCTCGGGAAGGGGGAATTGACGGACGAGATGCTGAAGACTGAAATTCCCTGGGCCGTGCTCGAGAAGATGATGCGGAAGGAGGTCGATCCAGCGGCCGTGATCGCGGTGCCGGCCGAAACGTCCGCGGACCCGGCGGGTCTCGCCCAGGGGCGTGAACTTTTCGTCAAGGCCTGCGCGCCCTGCCACGGGCTGGAAGGAAAAGGCGACGGCCAGCAGCGAATGATCGACAGCCAGGGCGTTCCGGTAAAACCCCGGGACCTCACGGCCGGCGTTTTCAAAGCGGATTCGTCGTCCCGCGAATTGTATTACCGCGTCCTGGCCGGCCTCCCGGGCTCTCCCATGCCGGGCTATCAAGGCGTTTTCACGGATGAGCAGATCTGGGACTTGATTCATTACGTCCAGACTTTGCCGGCCGAAGGGGCCGAAGGCCGGGCCCAGTTGGAGCGGATGACTCTCCGCGCCAAGCGCCTCCGCGGAGGCGTGGAGATCGACCCTCTGGCCGCGGCCTGGCTCAAGATCGAGCCGGTCCGCGTCCCGCTCACGCCGCTCTGGTGGCGAAATGAACGCGCGGAAGCGGTCGAGGTGCGCGCCGCGCACGATGGGAAAAATATCGGGATCCATCTCGAATGGCCGGACCCCGTGCCCAACCGTTCCGTGGCGGCGCCGCAGGATTTTTCCGACGGCGCGGCGATCCAGTTTTCCGCCGAATCCGATCCGCCGCTCTTCGCCATGGGAAGCGCCGCCCAAGACGTTCTCTTCTGGCATTGGAAAGCCGCCTGGCAGGAGGACCGCGAGGGCTGGAAAGACATCGATTCGCGATATCCCGAGACCGGCATCGATTATTATCCGGAGGACGCGGATTACGCGCATGGGGCGAGCTTTGAAGCGGTCCGGTCCCAAACCGCCCGGCATGATCCGGAGCGCATGACCGGTTGGGGGGCCGGCAACCCGGTTTCAAATCCCCTGCGGGCTTCCGCCGAAGAGGGGATGGCGCGCGGGATCGGCACCTTCACCACGATGTTTCCCAAGACTGAAGCGGTGGAGGTGCGCGGCTTCTGGCAGGACGGCAAATGGCGCGTTGTTTTCCGGCGCAAGCTGCGCCCGGAGGACGCGGAGCGCCTGACGTTTAAAAAAGGAGAGCCCGTCCAGGCGGCTTTCGCGGTCTGGGACGGGGAAAACAGAGACCGGAACGGACAAAAGATGGTTTCCATATGGAACGAACTCAAGCTGGAGTGACCATGAAACTGACTCGGCGTAACTTCTTGAAACTTTCCGGACTCACGGCGGCCGGCATGGCTCTGGCGATGAAAGATTCGCTTTGGGCCCTCGAGCCGGTCGAGGAAATTGCCAACCCTCTCGCTCATTACCCGGACCGGGACTGGGAGCAGATCTACCGCGATCAGTACCGGTACGACAGCACTTTCTCCTGGGTCTGCTCTCCCAATGACACGCACGCCTGCCGCGCCAAGGCCTACGTTCGCAACGGCGTCGTGGTGCGCCTCGGTTCCCAGTACGATTACGAGACCTACAGCGACCTCTACGGTAACAAGGCCACGTCCAACTGGAATCCCCGGCAATGCGCCAAAGGTTTCACGTTTCATCGCCTTCTTTACGGTCCTTACCGGTTGAAATATCCCATCGTCCGGCGCGGCTGGCGCCAGTGGGCCGAAGACGGGTTCCCCGAGCTCACGGCGCAAAACAAGACCAAATACAAATTCGATTCCCGCGGGACCGACCAATTCGAGAAGGTTTCCTGGGATCAGGCGCTGGGCTACGTCGCCAAAGGCCTGATGGCCGTCGGCAAACGGTACAGCGGAGAGGAAGGAAAGAAAAAACTCCTGGCCGAGGGATATCCGGAAGAAATGCTCGCGCCGATGGAAGGCGCGGGGGTCCGGACGATCAAGATGCGCGGCGGGATGGGCCTGCTCGGTGTCTTCGGAAAATACGGGATGTACCGGTTGTCGAACACCATGGCCCTTCTCGACGCTCATTTGAGAGGCGTCGGGCCCGATCAAGCCAAGGCCGGCAGGATTTGGTCCAACTACACCTGGCACGGCGACCAGGCCCCCGGGCATCCCTGGGTCCACGGCCTGCAGGCTTCGGATTGCGATTTCAACGACTTGCGGTCGAGCAAGCTGATCATCCAGGACGGGAAGAACCTAGTCGAGAACAAGCTCACGGACAGTCATTGGTTCATCGAATGCATGGAGCGCGGGGCGAAACTGGTCACCATCACGCCCGAATACAGTCCCCCGGCGACGAAGTCGGATTACTGGATCCCGATCCGTCCCGCCTCGGACACGGCGCTCTTCCTGGGCATCACGCGCCTCATGGTGGACAACGGCTGGTACGACAAAGATTTTGTCCTCCAGTTCACGGATTTCCCCCTATTGGTGAGGACCGACAACCTGCGCCGCCTGCGCGCCGCCGAAATCTTCGCCGATTACCGGCCGGGCCTCAAAAAAGACGGGCCGAGTTTCAAGTACCAGGGATTGACGGACGAACAATACGCCAAGATCGGCGACTTCGTGATCTGGGACGAGGCCGGGAATCAGCCGGCCGCGCTCACCCGCGACGATCTCGGTCCGGCGCTGGCCCGGAAAAATATCCGGCCGGCCCTGGAAGGGACGTTTAAAGTCCGCACTGTGGACGGGCGGG
Organism: Candidatus Omnitrophota bacterium; assembly: GCA_016209715.1. Lineage (GTDB taxonomy): Bacteria > Omnitrophota > Omnitrophia > Omnitrophales > Omnitrophaceae > JACQVP01. The sequence goes on along the minus strand of JACQVP010000014.1, from coordinate 12,798 downwards.
AAATCGAAGTGATGACCCTCTTCTCGCTTTACCGGATCCATCTCCGGGATTACGACCTCGACTCGGTGGTGGAAATGACCCGGGCGCCGAGGGAGATGATCGAGCAATTGGCCAAGGACCTGGCGACGATCAAGCCGGCGGCCATCCACCAGGGCGAGGGGATCAATCATTACTTCCACGCCACGGAAATGAACCGCGCGGCCTACCTGCCGCTCATGCTCACGGGCAACATCGGCAAGCCGGGTTCGGGCTGCCACACCTGGGCCGGAAATTATAAAGCGGCCCTGTTCCAGGGTTCGCCCTGGACCGGGTACGGGTTCAAAGGCTGGGTGGGTGAAGACCCGTTCCATCCGAACCTCGATCCGGCCGCGCCGGGCAAAGACGTGCACGCCAAAGTTTATTTCAAAGACGAGGAGCCGGCCTACTGGAACCACGGGGACCGGCCGCTCATCGTGGACACGCCGAAGGACGGCCGCAAAGTGTTCACCGGCGCCACGCACATGCCGAGCCCTACCAAAGTGATGATGTTCACCAACGTGAACTTGCTGAACAACGCCAAGCACGCCTACGAGATGCTGAAGAACGTCAATCCCAACGTGGAAATGATCGTCTCCATCGACATCCAGATGACGGCCTCGATCGAATACGCGGACCTGGCGCTTCCCGCCAACAGCTGGCTGGAATTCGAGGGGCTGGAGGTCACCGCCTCCTGCTCCAATCCTTTTCTGCAGATTTGGAAGGGAGGGATCCCGCCGGTGTTCGACAGCCGGGACGACATCATGATCCTGGCCGGGATCGCCGAAAAGCTCGGGGAACTGACCGGAGACGCACGCTTCCGCGATTACTGGAAATTCGCGCTGGAGGGAAACCGGGAGGTCTATATCCAGCGCCTGCTGGAAACCTCCACCACCACCGCAGGCTACAAGCTCCCGGACATCATGAGCGGAAAATACGGTCCTCCGGGCGGGGCCCTGATGCTCTTCCGGACCTATCCGCGCGTCCCCTTCTGGGAGCAGGTGCACGCGGGAGAGCCGTTCCACACCGACACCGGGCGTCTCCACGCCTACACCGACGTGGCCGAGGCCATCGAATACGGAGAGAATTTCATCGTGCACCGGGAAGGGCCCGAGGCCACGCCGTATCTGCCCAACGTCATCGTGAGCTCCAATCCCTACGTCCGGCCCAATGATTACGGCATCGCGCCCGCGGCGGAACATTGGGACGACCGCTCCGTGCGCAACATCCGGATGCCTTGGGCGGAGGTGAAGCAGACGCAGAATTTCCTGTGGGAAAAAGGGTTTCGCTTCTACTGTCTCACGCCGAAGAGCCGGCACCGGGTCCATTCGCTCTGGAGCAATGTGGACTGGCACCAGATTTGGGACTCCAACTTCGGCGATCCTTACCGCATGGACAAGCGCACCCCGGGAGTCGGCGAACAGCAGGTGCACATGAACCCTCAGGCGGCCAAGGAGCTCGGCATCAACGACGGCGATTACGTCTACGTGGACGCCAACCCGGCGGACCGGCCCTATGTCGGCGCCCGGCCCGACGATCCATTTTACAAAGTCGCGCGCCTGATGTTGCGCGTCAAATTCAACCCGGCCTTTCCTTATAACGTGGTGATGATGAAACACGGAACTTATATCGCCACGGAAAAATCGGTGAAGGCGCACGAGTCGCGGCCGGACAAGCGCGCGTTGTCGGAAGGCGGCGCCTATCAGGCCAATTTCCGGTACGGCTCCCAGCAAAGCGTGACGCGAAATTGGCACATGCCGATGCACCAGACGGACACGTTGTTCCACAAGGCCAAGGTGTTCATGTCCTTCATCTTTGGCGGCGAGGCGGACAACCATGCGGTCAACACCGTGCCGAAGGAAACTCTGGTGCGCGTGACCAAGGCCGAGGACGGCGGCCTGGACGGCAAGGGCGTGTGGGCCCCGGCCACTACGGGATTCACGCCCGCCAACGAGAGCGAAGTCATGAAACAGTATTTGAGCGGCGGTTATTTCAAGGGGTAGGAGGCAACATGCCGAAACACGAAATGGACCCGGAAGACCCGATGGAAATGGTGGGGATCGAACTGCCTGCGCAGTCGGAGGCGGAAGTGCGCGACATGGCGCTTTGTTTCGCGGAGGAATTCGCGCGTGACGGCTGGGGGGAGGACGCCCTTTTGAATCTGTTCCGGAACCCGCTTTACGTCGGCCCGTACCGGGTGTGGAAGCAAAAAGGAGACGCGTTTGTGCGCTCGGTCATCGAAGAGGCCGGGGCCAAATGGCGGGGGAGAAGGGCGTCATGAGCCAGGTCTTCAATTGGCAGATCAACCGGAAGATGGAATACCCCCACGAGGAGCATCATCCCGACCGTCAATTCGCCTTTGTCTTCAATCTGAACCGGTGCATCGGCTGTCAAACTTGCACCATGGCTTGCAAATCCACCTGGACGTTCTCCAAGGGGCAGGAATACATGTGGTGGAACAATGTGGAGACGAAACCCTACGGCGGTTATCCGCAGTTCTGGGACGTCAAGCTCCTGAAACTGCTCGAGGAAACCAATCCCGGCGCCCAAAAATGGAAAGGGGACGTCTTCGACGGGAAGACGATTTTCGAGGCGGCGAAAACCAAGGCCGGCGCCGAGCCCCAGCGAGTCTTGGGATACCTCCCGACGGACGAAGAATGGCGGTTTCCGAATATCTATGAAGACACGGCCGTGGGCCCGAAGGGGAAAGAAGGCTCCTACGTCGACGACGGCACGAGTTTACCGGAGCACAAGACCTGGTTCTTTTATCTCGCTCGCCTTTGCAATCATTGCACCTATCCGGCCTGCCTGGCTGCCTGTCCGCGGAACGCCATCTACAAACGGCCGGAAGACGGCATCGTGCTGGTGGACCAATCGCGCTGCCGCGGCTATCGCAAATGCGTGGAGGCCTGCCCGTATAAAAAAGCCATGTACCGGCCCAGCACGCGGGTGACGGAAAAGTGCATCGGCTGTTATCCCCGGATCGAAGGGAAGGACCCGGAGACCCAGGGCCGGCCCATGGAAACGCGCTGCATGGCCGCCTGCATCGGACAGATCCGGCTCCAGGGGCTGGTCCAGATCGCTTCCGATGGGCAATGGGCCGAGGACCGTTACAATCCCATTTATTATCTGGTCAAAGTGGCCAAGGTCGCGCTGCCGCTCTATCCTCAGTTCGGCACCGAGCCCAACGGCTATTACATTCCGCCGCGCTGGGTCTCCCGCGACTTCCTGAAGCAAATGTTCGGCCCCGGCGTGGACCATGCCATCGAGGCCTATCGGAACCCCGATCGCGAGCTTCTGGCCGTCCTGCAGATGTTCCGGAAGACGAATCAGATCATTTTCCGGTACCAGATCGAGCCCGGCCCGAAAATTTATGAGACCGAAATCCAGGGGAAACCCTTCGCGCTCTACGACGACACCATCAACGGCTTCGACCGGGACGGCCGCAAGATCGTGAGCACGAAAGTGGAGGAGCCGTTTTATGTCCGACCCGACATCCACCAAAACAGCATCTGAGCTCGACCGGCTATTCGGCAGGAGTTACTTCTACCAAATGCTGGCCTTCGCCTTCCGCCATCCGGCCGAGAAAGGCGTGCGGGAATTTTTCGCCGAAAACCGCCGTTCCTGGTCCCAGGCGCTGCATTCTCTCAAAATGGCCGGTGCATCCGGCGTCAGGAAAAACGTCGGGGACCTGTTCCGGAAGACCGGCCGCCTTTCGCTCGAGGATTGGTGCGGGCAATATGAGCATTGTTTCGGGTTCACGGCCTACGCCAAGGTCCCCGCTTACGAGCTTGAATACGGGGAAGAGCACAGCCATCGCCAGCCGCAGGAGCTCGCGGACATCAGCTCCTTCTATCAGGCCTTCGGTTTGCGATTGAACGGGCGTTCGCGGGAAAGGCCCGACCATGTTTCCGTGGAATGCGAGTTCCTGTATTTCCTGCTGTATAAGCAGGCGTATGCGCTCGCCCATCACGGCCCCGAGAAGGCGGAAATATGCGCCCGGGCGGCGGGGCGTTTCGCGGCCGACCACTTGGGCCGTTGGCTGCCGGCGTTTGCTTCGCGGCTCGAAAAACGGGCCGGGAAAACCTTCCTCGCCGACGCGGCCCGCGCGGCGGCGGCGTTCGCCTCCTGGGATTGCCGCATCATGGGTGTCGAGTCCGGAAGGCCGGACCTCCCGGTCCGGATGGTCCAGGAATCCGAGGAAGCGGGGTGCGTGTCATGCTCGCTTCGCAAATAAAGATTGAATATGAGTCCTCGCTCGTCGAGGAATCCGTCTTTTTTGCGGTCAGAAACCTGAGGGACGGCGGGCGGTCTGACATCGCGGAGGAATTTTACCGGGAGCGGGAACACCTCTACGAAACCGCCGCGGGCGCGGACAACGGTTCCTTCGAAACGCTCAACCGCCGCTGGTTCGACCGCCTCGGGATGTCTTCGATCTTCCGCGACCGCATCCTGGAATTCCGCGCCTTTCAATCGCCGCACCTCCGTTTTGTCATCCGGCGCGCGTTCACGCGCAAGGAGGAACGCGGTGAGATTTATGCGGAGGGCCCTTTCAAGACGGCGCTGATCGCCGTCCGGGTAAGTTTGTTGACCTCGCCGGACCGCGGGGACATCGATTTTTTCCTGAGACATGAGCTGACCCAGCTCGCGGACATGCTGGATCCCGGTTTCCGGTATTCGCCGGCCCCCGCCCTGGGCGGGGGGAGCGAGGCCGAGAACGAGGTCATTCGTGAACGATTCTCGTTTCTCTGGTCGCTTTACACCGCCGTCAGGCTGCGGAAGAAAGGGCATTTGATGGCGGAGGAATTTTACGGCCGTCGCGAACGCGCCTTGGAGATGGCGTTTCCGTTTTGGACGGAGGAGACGCGGCTTGAAATTTCAAAAGAAATGGAAGACGGCCGGGCCTGGACTCAGTCTGAGCTCATCGATCTTGCGGCCGGCCGCCGATCCAGGAATTATTTGGCCGCCAAGGAAGAGGGATGGTTTCGCTGCTCCCTGTGCGGCTTCCCCGGCTTCCGCCCCGCCGTGAGGCCTGTTCGTTCTGAGGCCGTTCATCAGAGAATCCGCTCGGAGCACCGGGAGTGGAATCCGGAAATGGAGGTCTGCGAACAATGTTACGGGATCTACCAGTCGAGGCCCGAAGAAATTTCCTGAAGCGCTTGCCCGGCTCTCTGGCGCACGGATTGCGCGCTTTGGGACAAGGATTTTTGGCGCCCGCCTCGCCTCCCGGGGCCGGGGTCCTCAAGGCCCGGCTGGAAGTGGCTCAATGCCTGGCCTGGGGCGGGATGGATTGCCAGCAATGCTATCTGGCCTGCCCCCTCCGGGACCAGGCCCTCCGCATGATCGATGCCAAACCCGTCCTGGCGGCGCAGTTGTGCAACGGCTGCGCCCAATGCGAAACGGCCTGCCGTACTGTAAACGACCGTCCTGCCGTCCGAATGATTCCTTCCGTTTGAGGTGTGATTTGCATCACAGACGCACTCTCCGCCATGGGATATCCTTGGCACAGTTGAACTCCGATCCCGGACGTCCTAAAGCTTCATGCCACGGATGACGGGACGAGGGCGCCGCGGGAAACGGCGGCGCCTCCCGATGCGACGCCGCCCGGGATGGCGGCTCGCGGAATTGGAAAGGAGAAAAATGAAACAAGATTTCTTGATCGATTCTTTCGGACGCCGCATCTCTTATCTCCGGATTTCCCTGACCGAAGCCTGCAATTTTAAATGCGTCTACTGCCTGCCTTCCGGGGGCATTCTGTCTTCTCCGTCCGGGCGTTATCTGAAGCTGGATGAAATCGCCAGGTTCGTGGCTCTCGCGGCGGGACTCGGCATCGAAAAGGTCCGCTTGACGGGCGGTGAGCCTTTGCTGAGGCCCGACATCGTCGAGATCGTGCGGGCCCTCAAGCAAATTGACGGGATCCGCGACCTCTCGATCACCACGAACGGAAGCCGGCTGGAGCTCTTTCTCAAGCCCCTGCGCGAGGCCGGCTTGGACCGCATCAACATCAGCTTGGACAGTATCGATCCGGAGCGGTTCCGCCGGATCACGGGCTCGCGAAATTCCGGAGCGGTGCTGGGGGCGGCGCTGTCGGCCCTTCGGGCGGGGTTCCCGGTGAAGATCAACGCGGTGGCCCTCCGCGGCCTGAACGAGGATGAACTCCTCGGGATGGGGCGCCTGGCCGAGGGGAACGCCCTGGAGGTCAGGTTCCTCGAATTCATGCCGTTGTGCGGCGAAAACTGGAGTCCCGAATATTTTCTGCCGATCTCCGAAGTCCGGGCCCTCATGGACCGGCATTTTGATCTGGTCGAGGAGGTCGGCGGCGAGGACGATACCGCGCGGGTGTTCCGCATCCGCGGAGGGGCGGGGAAAATCGGATTTATCGCCTCGCTCACGGAATCCTTCTGCGACCGTTGCTCGCGCGTCCGCATGACGGCTGACGGCAAGATCCGGCCCTGTCTTTTCTCGGAAGAGGAATACGCCGTGGGGCATTTGCTGAGAGCGGGGGCCCCGGACGAGGAGATTCGCGCGGCCCTGCGCCTGGCCGTGAAGATGAAGCCGAAGGGAAACGAGTTCCGGGGGAACCCGTACCGCGCGGATTCCCGCTTCGGCGTGGCGGCCGGAGAATATCCCTTGATCCATAAGGTGGGAGGCTGAAATGAAATCGGTGACCGGAAAAATCGAGACCTTGAGGCGGGCGGAGGCCCGGAGCGTCGTTCGCGCCCGGCCGGAAACTTTGGCTCGGCTTGCCGCGAACGATCTGCCCAAAAAAGACGTCCTGGCGGTGGCGCGCGTGGCCGGGATTTCGGCCGCGAAAAAGACCTCGGAGCTCATCCCGTATTGCCATCCCGTGCCCATTGATTTTATCGCCGTCGATTTTGAGACCGGCCCGGATTCGGTGTCCGTCACCGCCGTGGTCGAAGCCGTCGCGAAAACGGGCCTCGAAATGGAGGCCCTCACGGCCGCCTCGGTCGCCGCGCTCACCATTTATGACATGCTGAAACCCGTGGATGACGGCCTGGAGATTACCGCTACGCGGCTCGTCTCGAAAAAAGGTGGGAAGAGCGATTACCGCGAGGTGCTGCCCCGCGGGTTCCGCGCCTCGGTCCTGGTCACTTCGGACGGGACCTTTCAGGGGAAGCGGCAGGATAAATCAGGGAAGATCATCGTGGAAAAGCTCGAAAGCTTCGGGATACGGCCGGATTACGCGGTGCTCCCGGACGACAAGGAAAAGATCCGGGAGCGCCTCGCGGAATGGTGCGGGAGGGGGGATGATCTCATCGTGACCACGGGCGGCACCGGGCTCGGGCCCCGGGACGTGACCGTCGAAGCCACGCGGGAAATCATGGACCGCGAAATCCCGGGGATCGCGGAATCGGCCCGGGCCTACGGACAGCGCCGCACGCCCTACGCCATGCTTTCGAGGGGCGTGGCGGCGCAAAAAGGCCGGACAATCATTCTCAATCTCCCGGGCTCGTCGAACGGCGTCCGCGAATCGCTGGCCGCGGTCTTTCCGGCCGTCCTGCATACGTATCAGATGATGGAAGGAGGCGGGCATTGATGGATCCGCTTCCGGGATGGGTCCCGCTGGTTTTTTTCTGGATCGCCTTCTTCTATTCGATGGTGGGCTTTGGCGGCGGATCTTCCTACCTTGCCGTTCTGGTGCTGGCCGGCCTTTCCTATCAGTCCGTCCCGGCCTTGGCGCTGGTTTGCAATCTGGTGGTCGCGGGGACCGGGTTCTTCAATTACCGCCGGCAAGGCCATTTCGTTCCCTCTCTGATATTTCCTTTTTTAGTTTTGTCGGTGCCTCTGGCTTACGCGGGAGGGCGCATTTCCGTCGGCCGGGAATTGTTTACGGTGCTCCTGGGCCTCTCCCTTTTCGCCGCGGGCGTGCGGATGATGCTGAATGAAAAGCCGGCGGAAGGGGCGGCCCCTTTGAGCGCGCGAATGAGATGGGCGGCAGGTCTCGCGGCGGGAGGTTCTTTCGGTTTCCTTTCCGGGCTCGTGGGCATCGGCGGCGGCGTTTTTTTGAGCCCGTTTTTACTTCTCATGAAATGGGCGGACGCGAAGCAGGCGGCCTGCGCCGCGAGTCTATTCATCACGCTCAATTCGGCCGCGGGACTGGCGGGCCAATTGGGCAAAGGGCAGGCGGATTTCAGCGGACTCGCCGCGCTCGCCGCGTCGGTGTTTTTCGGGGGACTTGCCGGTTCGCGCCTGGGCGCCGGCCCGGTGCCCAAACCCTTGCTGACGCGCCTTCTCGCGGGGTTGGTGATTTTCGTTTCGGTCAAACTTCTTTTGAGGGGATTATGATCACGGTCGCGCAAGCGGAAAAATTGGTTCGCACGAATGTCCCGGCCCCGCGAAAGGGCCGGATCGCGCTGGCCGGAGCGCTCGGATGCGTTTTGGCCGACGACATCGCCTCACCGGTGGAATTTCCCCTTTTCGATAATTCGGCGATGGACGGTTTCGCCCTGCGCTCGCGGGACACGCGGCGCGCCTCGGCCGGCCTGCCGGTGCGCCTGGCATTGTCGGGTAGTTTGCGGGCGGGCGAGACCCGCGCCTGCGCCTTGAACAGGGGGACGGCCTGCCGGATCATGACCGGTGCGAAGATTCCGCGCGGAGCCGATGCGGTCCTGGCGTTTGAAGACGCCGGAGAGGCAGACGGCTTCTTATGCTTGCGCGCGCCGGTGCCGTGGGGAAATCATGTGCGCCGCCGGGGCGAGGAAATCCGGAAGGGGCGCGTCGTTCTCCGCCGGGGCGCGGTGATCAATCCGGGCGCGGTGGGGCTTTTGGCCTCCCTGGGTTTGACGCGGGTCCCGGTGTTTCTGAAGCCCCGGGTCGCGATTTTGACGACGGGCGATGAACTCGCGGAGCCGGGAACCGGACTCAAACCCGGCCGGGTTTACGATTCCAACGGGGGAATGCTCGCGGCGGCCCTGAAGGATGCCGGATTTCCATTCCGGGTCTTGAAACGGGCGGCGGACCGCCCGCGCTCTTTGGAGAGAGCGGTCCGGGCCGCGCTCAAGGCCGGTGATATCCTTTTGCTCACGGGGGGCGTTTCGGCAGGGGACTATGATTTTGCCAAATCAGTTTTGGCGCGCTCGGGCGTCCGGACCATTTTCTGGAAGGTGAATCAAAAGCCCGGCAAGCCGCTGTATTTCGGCCGGGCCGGCCGGCGACTGGTTTTCGGCCTGCCGGGAAATCCCGGCGCCGTGTTTGCCTGTTTCTATGAATACGCGCTCCCCGCGCTGAGAAAGATGGCGGGGCGCAAGGATTTTGCTTTGCCCAGCCGGACGCTTGCCGTCCGCGGCGGAGTTCGTTCCGCCGCCCGCTTTCTATTCGTCAGAAGCCGCGTGACGGCGAAAAACGGCTCGGCCTGGGCCAAGCCTCTTTCGAAGCAGGGCTCGCACATGCTCTCGTCGCTCGCCGGGACGCAAGCCTTGATCCGGGTCCCGCCGCGGGCAAACGGACGGGCGGGGAATTTTCGCGTGGATTTGATTCCGGGATTACAAGGAGGACGGTCATGAAGATAAAAGTCAGTTTTTTTGCTCAGCTCAGGAATTTTTTCGGGACCGAGTCTTGCGTGATGGAGATTTCCGATGGGGCCACCGCCGGAGAATTGCTGCAGCGGGTTTGCGGCTTTTCGCGGGCCTTGCCGCCGGGATTCCCGGTGCTGATGGCGGTCAATGAACACTACGTTCCCCATCCTTACCGTCTGCGGGAAGGGGACGATATCGCGTTGATGCCGCCGGTGGCGGGAGGATGACCGTGCACCTGACGAAAAGTCCCATCCCTCTCGAGACGTTTCTCGCGGGCGGCGATGCCGGCTCCGGCGCGGCCGCTCTGTTCGTGGGCCTGGTACGCAACGAGCACGGGGGAAGAGCGGTCTCGGCCCTGCGGTACGAGTGTTACGAGGCCATGGCGGAGAAAGAAATCGCGCGGATCATTGAGGAGGCCGGGCGGGCCCACGGCGTTTCCGACATCCGGGTCCTGCACCGGATCGGCCTGCTGGAGGTTGGCGAAGCCGCGGTCGCCATCGCCGTCTATTCGGCTCATCGCGAGGAAGCCTTTGCTGCCTGCCGCCGCGTGCTGGAGGAGATCAAGGCCGCCGTGCCCATCTGGAAGCATGAACTTTATGCCGACGGCGCTGCCGAATGGGTGTGCTGCCGGGGAGAAGCTAGATGAACGTCCGGGGCATCATTCTCGCGGGTGGGTTGAGCAGCCGGTTCGGAGAAGACAAGGCCCTGGCCAGTATTGGAAACACGCCGGTGATCGGCCGGATCCTGAACCGTCTCCGGGAATTGGACCTCGCTGTTTCGATCATTGCCAATCCGGCCCGCGACTATTCCTTTCTGGAGTGTCCGGTCCATTTCGACGCGATTCCCGGCAAGGGGCCGCTCGGCGGGTTGTACACCGCCTGCCTGCGCTATCCGGAAGAGAGCTTTCTGGCGCTCACCTGCGATATGCCGGGGATCACGCGGCCGCTTTTGGAAACGCTTCTGTCTTCCGCGAAGAACGGTTCTCGCGCGGCTGTCATTGCCGCGCCGGAGCGCCGGTATCGGCACCCGTTTCCCGGGATTTACGCGGCCTCGCTCAAGGACAGGATCGAGGCGTGCCTGCGCGACAATCAGTTGTCTATGGAAAGCTTTTTGCGGGACCTGCCCGGACTGGAGGTCCTCGACTTCTTCGGGTCCGGAGAAACGGCATTTTTTAACGTAAACGAAAAACGGGATTTGGAACGATTCAATAAACTGGACCCTCAGCCCCGTGGCTGAGGGCGATAAGCAGCTCAAAACTGGATGTTTTGAGCTATCGGGAGGAGAAATATGACATCGGGTAGAAACATCACTTCGTTTTACGGCGCCGATCATGACCGGCTGGACGAGCTCATGAAGCAGTTCAAAAAATACAAGCACGTTGACTTTGAACGGGCCGGCAAGTTTTTTTCGGAATTCAAGAGCGGCCTGGAACGGCACATCGTCTGGGAGGAGGAGATTCTGTTCCCCCTCTTCGAGGAAAAGACGGGGATGCAGGGGGCCGGCCCCACGGAGGTGATGCGGAGCGAACACGTGCAAATCAAGGCCGTGCTCGGCAAGATCCAGGACCGGATCGCCGCCGGGGACGCCGGGAGCGACGCGGAGGAGGACCTCCTGATCTCGGTCCTCACGGCCCACAACGGCAAAGAAGAACAAATCCTGTATCCGCTGATCGATTCTCTTTGCGGTCCCGAGGAAAGGGAGGTCGTGTTTCGCAAAATGTCCGAACCGGTTTCGGGCGGCTCCCATTCCGGCTGCTGCGGCCATTGAGGATGGAATCGCTCGAGAGCCTGCACGAGAAGGCGGCCGCCGGTGCCGGTTTGACGGCGGAGGAGGCCGCCCTGTTTTTGGAACGGGCCGGGCCGGAGGACTGGAGGCGGGCCCATGAGACGGCCTGCGCCCTGACGCGCGGGCATTTCGGCGGGCGCTTGTTTTTTTTCGCGCCGTTGTATTTTTCCAGCTACTGCGTGAACGATTGCGCGTATTGCGGTTTTCGGAGAAGCAACCGCGCCCTGCGCCGCCGGGCGCTTGAAACGGACGAATTTCTGACGGAGGCCCGGTTTCTCTGGGAACAGGGGCACCGAACCCTGCTTTTGGTGGCGGCCGAGCACCCGGGCCATTCCGGGGCCGCGAAAATCGCGGCGCATGCCGGGGCCCTGCGCGCGGCGGGAATGTCCTTCTATCTGATGGCGGAAGTCGCCCCGATGAGCGTTCCGGATTACCGCGTTCTCAGGCAGGCCGGCATTTCGCAATGCCTTCTTTTTCAGGAGACGTACAACCGGGAGGTATACGCGGCGGCGCATGACGGCCCCAAGGAGGATTACGAATGGCGGAAAGGCGCGATGGAGAGGGCCCTCGAGGCGGGGATATCCCGCGTGGGGCTGGGCATCCTTCTCGGCTTGAACGATTACCGCGAGGATTTGTGCGCGCTGATCGCCCACGCCCGGGATTTGCGGACGCGGTACGGAAAATTTCCGGCCACGTTTTCATTTCCGAGACTGCGCTCGGCCTACGGGCTTGGGCCTACGGCCGGGGAGGGGAAAGAAGTCACGGATGAGCAGTTGGAAAGGATCATCGTCCTCGCGCGGCTTGCGGTGCCGTCCGCCGGCATCGTCCTCAGCACCCGCGAAACGCCGGCATTCCGCGACAGCGTCCTTAAAAAAGGGATCGGCGTGACGCATCTCAGCGCGGGGTCGGCGACGGCGCCCGGCGGTTACACGCTGACGGAAAGCGGACCGGGAGGGCAGTTCGAACTGCTCGATCACCGCCCGCTCGGCGAAGTCCTGCGGCGCACAAAAGAGGAGGGGCACCGTCCTTGCCTTCAGCCGAACTGAAAAAGGTCCTTTATTCCTGCTCCGGATGTTCTTCGGCCGCGCAAATGGCCAACTGGATCGCCGTTCAATTGGACCGGCAGCAGGTCGCGGAAATGTCATGCATCGCCGGCATCGGCGCCGGCATCCGGTCCTTTGTCCGCCAAGCCAGGGAGGCTGGTATACTGATCGCAATCGACGGCTGTTCGTTGCAATGCGCCCGTCAATGCCTGGCGAAAGAAAGGCTCCGGCCGGATTTTCATTATGACCTTTCAAGATTCGGGGCCGAGAAGTCTTATCATCAGGATTTTGACGAAGCCAAGGCCGCAGGGATCATGCAAACGATCATGCGGGATCTCACGCAAACATGCACCTCAGCTACGTAGCTGAGTCAAATAACTCAAAACCACAAGTTTTGAGTTTGGTCATTAGCCCTCAGC
>JACQVP010000012.1 GCA_016209715.1 Candidatus Omnitrophota bacterium | reverse complement strand
TCCCGTGATCCCGCGATGCGTGGTGGCGACGTCCAAAAACTGAGAGCACCGCATGGGGGCCAGCGTCAGGGCTTCCAAGAGGGACAATGCGACGGCGGCCGAGATGGTGATGCCGAATTGGAAAAAGAATTTGCCGATGATGCCTTTCATGAAAGCGACCGGCAGAAAGATCGCCACGATGGAGATCGTCGCCGCGAGCGCCGCGAAACTGATTTCGCGGGCCCCCTTCAGCGCGGCCTCCTTTTGGCCTTCGCCGAGCTGGCGGTGGCGCACGATGTTTTCGAGGACCATGATGGCGTCGTCCACGACGATGCCGATGGCGAGCGTGAGGCCGAGAAGGGTGAAGGTGTTGAGCGTGAAATTCGCGAATCGCAGCACGATGAAGGTCCCCAAGACGGAGGTGGGGATCGCGAGCAGGATGTTGAGGGTGCTGCTCCAGGAACCGAGGAAGAGCCAGCAGACCCCCGAAGTGAGCAGGGCGGACAAGATCAGCGTGAACACGAGCTCGTGGACCGAATCCTCGATGAAGCGCGTGCTGTCGAAATTGATTCCCATCTCGTAGCCTGCGGGGAGCTCCTTCTGGATCTGGGCCAGCCGTTCCTTCACCTTCCGGGCCACGGCCACGGTGTTCGCGCCGCGCTGCTTGCGGATTCCGAGGCCGACGGAGGGCTTGCCGAGCACGCGTGAAATCCGGCGGACGTCGGCGAGGCCGTCTTCGATGTCGGCGACGTCTTTCAGCGGGATCGGCCGGTAAATGGGCTGGCCCGCCCGCTGATAAATCATGATTTTTTCGAATTCCTCGACCGAGCGCGCTTCGCCCATGGCGCGCACGTTCGATTCGCGCTCGGTCGTCTCAATGCGGCCCGCGGGCAATTCCACGTGCTCGCCCTGGATCGCGCGGATGACGTCGTCGACCGTCAATTCGTACTTCTCGAGCTTGTTCCGGTCCAGCCACACCCGCAGGTTCCGGTCGATGTAGCCCCCGAGAAAGATCTCGCCGACGCCGGGGATGGTCTTGAAACGGTCTTTGATCTGGCGGTCCACGAATTCCATGATCTCGCGCCGGGAGTATTTCGAACTCGTCACGGCGAGCCACATGATCGGCTGGTCTTCCGGGTTGGATTTCTGGATGACGGGGGGATCGATTTCGCTTGGCAACCGCCGGCCCACCTCGGAAAGTTTGCTTTGGACTTCCTGGAGCGCCACGTCGATGTCCCGCTCGAGCTCGAACTCCAGGGTGATCGCAGCCTGCCCCTGGCGGATGGAAGAGGTGACGTCGCGCAACCCCTGGATCCCCATCACGGCGTCTTCGATGACATCCACGACGTCGGATTCCATGACTTCGGGCGCGGCGCCTTCCCAGGTAACATCCACGTTCAAAACGGGGAAATCCACGTCCGGCATTTGTCCCACGCCCATCCCTTGAAAGCTGATGAGGCCGAAGAACATGAGCCCGAGCATGAGCATCCAGGCGAAGACGTGATTCTTGATCGAGATCTCGGACAGGTTCATGGCTGGGCCTCGTAGGGGAGATACCCCGAGGCGACTTCCAGGCGCCGGGCGTTTTCTTCGACCTCGTATTGGGCGCGATTGGCCGCCCGGCGGATTTCGAGCAGCGATTCCAGGGCGTCCAGGACCTCGAGATTGTTGACCAGATTGCGCAGATACTCCTCGCGCTGGACGGTGAAATTTTCCTCGGACATGGAGACCGCGGCCTTCAGCTTTTTCGAGCGCCGGCGGGAGGCAAGCCAGTCCTCGTAGGCGGACTTGATCTCCAATTGGGCGTCCCGCAGAGTCATGGAATGATTGAGGCGGGCGGTTTTGTAGCGGCTCACCGCTTCCTGGATCTTGGCCATGTTTTCTCCCCCCCGGAACAGGGGAACGTCGAGTTTCAGGATCAAATCCCAGTCGGTCCCGGACTGGAAACCATCGCGCTTGACGTATTCGTTGTGCTCGAGAGTCAAGAGGGGCCACAGCCCGCTCTGCGCGACCACGATCCCTTGCTTCGCGGTTTCGGCCGCTTTCCAGGCGGCTTCCACGTCCGGACGCTTGACCGCCCGCGACACGCTGTCTTGAAGCGACTCGCCGGGGCGGACCGTCGGTTCGGGGTCTTCGAGCTCGGCGGGGGAAATCAGGGCGCCGGTGTAATACTCGAGCGCGTGCATCGCCTTGGCCAGGTTGCCGCGGGTCGTTTCGAGGTCGGCCTCCAGCGATTTCATGCGCGAGCGCGTCGTCAGCACCTCGCTCACGCGGGAACGGCCGATCTT
Source organism: Candidatus Omnitrophota bacterium (assembly GCA_016209715.1). Taxonomy (GTDB): domain Bacteria; phylum Omnitrophota; class Omnitrophia; order Omnitrophales; family Omnitrophaceae; genus JACQVP01. The sequence continues at coordinate 2,161 of JACQVP010000012.1, read as the reverse complement.
CTCGCGCGTCTCGAGGTCCTTCACCCTCTCTTTGAACAGGCTCCGGATCGTTTTCATGATGGCGACCTCGTTGCGAAGGGTCAAGACTTCATAATACGTCGCGGCCACATCGAGAAACAGGAGCTGCCGGGTTCTCTTCCATTCCTCCTTACGCTGGCCGCGAAGACTGCCCGCTCCCACGATCGCCCCGAGCGATTTGAACCCCTGGAAGAGCGGCTGTTCGAAAACGAATTTCCTTTCGCGCCGGTGGCGGGAACTCAACGTGCCCCCCACGCCGCCGGATTCGGCGCCGGCCGGTTTGGCCGCGTCCTGGCGGGTGTCTGTCACAAGGAAACGGATGTCCCCGAGGGCTTCGTTCGCCGCCTTCAAGTAGTCGGCCCGCGTCGCCGTCAGGGCCTCCTTCCGGATGGCGACGTCCTCACTTTTCGCGAGGGCCATGCGGAAACATTCCTCGAGCGACAATTTCCGCTCCTCCGGAAAGGCCGGAGAAGGAAGGGCGAGGAGGAGCGCGACGATCCAGGCGGCGCGTTTCATGGGAGACGGTAGCTCTCCATTTCTTCGATGAGGATCTGATAAAAACGCTTGATGATAAATCGGTCCGCGTCGGAGACGCGGGAAAAGGTGCGGCCGATAAAATCGATGAAAATTTTCTGGATGCTCTTGACGGTGTGTTCGCCCTTTGCAGTGAGCCCGACGGGGAGCATGCGGCGGTCCTTGGGGTCGCGCTTGCGGACGAGCAGCTGTTCCTTCTCCAATTTGCCGACGAGGTTGGTGATGGCAGGCTTGGTGATTTGGAGCCGTTGGGCGAGCTGGCTCATGGACAAATCGCCCTCTTGCGCCAGGGCCACTAGGACGTGGTATTGGGAGAGAGAAATTTTGCGCTTCGACAAGGTGATGCCGAAGAAGCGGGTCATGCGGCTTTGGACGACGCGGATCAGGTTCTGGATTTCGGGATCAAAAACGGCCATATGGTTAAAGGTCTTAATAGTTAATATGCTTAACTAATACCATTTTGCCGCCGGGCTGTCAAGGGAGGGGGCCGGGATATTCTCTCTTTTCGAAGAGGTGTGAAACGGCTATAATCCTGTCCGTCCTTATCCCTCACGCGGTGAGCGTAGCTCAACCTGGTTAGAGCCCCAGATTGTGGATCTGGTTGTTGGGGGTTCAAATCCCCTCGCTCACCCCATTCCTTTTGTTTCGAACCGAGGCCGGAATCCCTTGATTCCGGCACGCTCGCAGGAGCGTGAAGCTCCGGTCTTCGCAGTAGTTTTGCGAGATCGTCAAAGGGCTTACGGAACTGATAGTTAAGAGTTCCGTCGGCCAGCCGGCCCTCGGTGAGAATCACTTTAAGAAGTTCCCCCTTGAGCATTTTTTCTTCGTAAGAATCACCTTTTAACGCCTTCCAGTAGGTGTTTATCTTCTGGGCGTATTTCAGGAAGAGAACGCCCCGGTCATAATAGCTTTTGTCCGCATGATCCAAGGATGCCAGCCTGCGGTTGATTTCATCCAGCTCCAACTGCCATTCCGAGCGCATTTTCTGATAGAAGTCGCTGTCAATCAGCCCGTCCACCTGGTCCAGATAAAGCTTGTGCAGCCGGCGCTCATAGGTTTTCTTTTGCTGAAGATAGTTTTCCTTCTCCCCCTCCATGGTTTCCTGATGATCTTCGGCGCTTTTTTTGAGACCACTCCGGATTAATTCAGAAGCCTCTTTATCCACACGCAGGTCGTGAACAATACTGTTCAGAATGGTCTCCAACTCCGCTTCGGTGTAATACTGTTTTTTGGCTTTGCACTTGCCGTAATAATCCGTGCAGTGATAGAAAATATATTTTCGGCCTGAAGGTTTCCGTTTGCGCTCGCCCGTAATCGCACAGCCGCAGCTCCCGCATTTGAGAAATCCGCGATAAGCCAACAGCACGCCCCGATGACCGGACAAACCGTTTGCCTTTTTCTTCATGACCTCCTGAACTTTGTCGAAGATGGGGCGGTCAATGATGGCAGGATGATGCCCCTTATAAAGTTTCCCATCCCACAGAAAATACCCGTAATAAAAAGGGTCTTTCAGAAGCTTTTCAACGCGGGATTGGTGAATCGGCTTGCCGATACGCGAGCGAACGCCGTGCTTATGGAGCAACCCCATAAGATCGCTGTAGGAATAACG
>JACQVP010000013.1 GCA_016209715.1 Candidatus Omnitrophota bacterium | reverse complement strand
GCTTTCCTGATTCCCTCGAATAATTTTATAACTGATTGTGCATCAAGCATTTAAAATAAGCCCGCCGCCTTGTAAATTGAAAAATCAGCAGGTATACTTCCAATCAAAGAGCCCGGATAGGTTGCCGCATCTCCTTGAAAAGTCGTTCACATACGGCCAACTAAAAGCCAGCGGAGGCCGGAAATTTTAAAGCTGAGTGAAAGTTCCGAGCGATGAGAATTGTGACGAGTGACATTCAGCTGAAGACTTCAGGGCATTCGGAAACAGTCGATATAACTAGCAGCGTCGAGAAAAATCTTCGCGCGACCGGTTTGAAGGAAGGAACGGCGAATATTTTTTCGGTGGGCTCGACGGCGGGTTTGACGACCCTCGAGTTTGAGCCGGGCGCCGTGAAAGACCTCACGCTGATGTTTGAAAAACTGGTTCCGGAAAACGGGCGATATCATCATGAAGATGCTTGGCATGACGGCAACGGTTACGCGCATGTTCGTTCGGCTCTTTTAAAGACGTCTTTGTCGGTTCCTTTCTCGGAGGGGCGGTTGATCCTGGGCACGTGGCAGCAGATCGTGTTCCTCGATTTCGACAATCGTCCCCGGAAAAGGAAGATCGTGACACAATTCATTGGCGAATGATTCCCAACAGAAAGGAGGTGCGAAATGGAAAAGGAAAAAAGAAAATTCAAGCGTTTTGACGCGTACATGAGCGTCCGTTACAAAGCGGAAGACGCCCAGAAAGTGGCCGGCATCAGTCTGAGCAAGGATCTGTCCCGCGAGGGGCTCAAGATCACGACCACGGAAAGCATCAAAGAGGGTACGGTCCTGAATCTCGAGATCGATATCCCCGATGATCCGAAGCCGGTGTATTCGAAGGGCGAAGTCATGTGGTCGAAGAGAATCGAAGGCGACGAGAAAAATTTCGAGCAGGGAGTCCGTTTCTTGATGATGGATCCCGTCGACAAGTTCCGCGTCCTCGACTACGCTTACAACAGCTGGCTCGAGACCAAGGTGAACGATTTCTCGGATCCGGAGCAAATTCCCGAAATTGGTGGTTAGTGCCCTCTTACATTCTCGCCCTTGATCAGGGAACAACAGGTTCCCGTGCCGTTCTGATAGATAAACAAGGCTTTATAAAAGGAAAGAGTTATACCGAGTTTCCACAGTACTTTCCCCAACCGGGCTGGGTGGAGCATCACCCCGGTGAAATTCTGAAGGCCACGTTCTCGGTGATTCGCGGGGCCCTCCGCGAGGCCCGAATCCAACCGGACAAAATTGCCGCCATCGGCATCACCAATCAACGAGAAACGGTCGTGTGCTGGGACCGGTCCACAGGCCGGCCGCTGCATCGGGCCATTGTCTGGCAGGACCGGAGGACGTCGGAAATTTGCTCGGCCCTGAAAAGGCGCGGCCTCGCGGATTTCGTCCGCAACAAGACCGGTCTCGTCCTCGACCCCTATTTTTCCGCCACCAAAATTCAATGGCTCTTGAAACACGTTCCGGGATTGCGCCGCAAGGCAGCGCAAGGCCGCGTGTGTTTCGGGACCGTCGATGCCTGGATCCTGTGGAATCTGACGCAGGGGAAAAGTTACGCGACGGATTTTTCCAATGCCTCGAGGACCATGCTGTTCAACATCCGGACCCGGAAATGGGATCCTGAGCTGCTCAAGATTTTCGGCGTTCCGGAAACCGTTTTGCCGGAAGTCCGTCCCTCGGCCTATCTCTTCGGCAAAACCGCCGGGTCCGGAGGACTTCCTCCCGGGATTCCCATCGCCGGAATCGCGGGGGACCAGCAGGCGGCCCTGTTCGGGCAGGGCTGCTACGAGCCGGGTTCCAGCAAGAATACCTACGGCACGGGATGTTTCCTGGTTTTGAATTCGGGACACAAAATGGTCACCTCGAAGAGCGGCCTTCTGACGACCATCGCTTGCGACCGGAAGGGGGGGCCTGTATTTGCCTTGGAAGGCTCAATTTTTATCGGCGGCGCGGTCATCCAATGGGTCCGGGACGGGCTTGGTTTTATCAAGACTGCCGTGGAATCCGAAAAAATCGCCAAGGCCGTGAGAGACACCCGAGGCGTCACGCTGGTGCCGGCCTTCGTCGGGTTGGGAGCGCCCTATTGGGACGCCGAGGCCCGCGGCGCTATCCTGGGATTGACAAGGGGCACCCGCCGTGAACACATCGTGAGGGCCGCCCTCGAATCCATCGCCTACCAGGTTGCTGACGTGCTCGAGGCCATGAGAAAGGACAGTCATTTGAGCGTCCGGGAGCTCAAGGTCGACGGCGGCGCGACGGAAAATTACACCTTGATGCAGTTTCAGGCCGACATGCTGGGCATTCCCATCCGCCGCAGCTCGCGCTTGGAGTCGACGGTGTGGGGCGCGGCGAAATTGGCCGGGCTGGCCAGCGGACTTTGGCCGGATCCGGGCCGGATCGACCGGGCCGTCCATTACCGGACTTTTCACCCTCGCTTTTCCTCCGCCGAGCGAAAACGCCGGCATGCCGCCTGGCGCGAAAGCGTCCGCCGGATCCTCACGGTCCAAAAATGAATCGCGGGTTTCAAATCATCGCCCACCGCGGTGCCTCGTCCGAATGCCCCGAAAACTCGATGTGCGCCATCGTCCGGGCCCTGGAGCTCGGCGCGGATTGCGTGGAAATCGATGTCCGTATGACCCGGACGGGAGAATGGGTGGTGATCCACGACGAAACGCTGGAGCGTTTCGGGGGCGGAAAGCTGAAGGTGGAGGAAGCGGACCCGGCGGCGCTGAAGAAAATCGATATCGGCTCCTGGTTCGGGAGCCAATTCAAATCGGAGCGGATGCCGACTCTCCGTGAAACGGCCCGCAGAGTGATCGGCTCCGCCGCCCTCGTCCTGGACATCAAGACCCGTCGGGCCCCGGAGGTCTTGGCGGCCAGCCTCTTGGAAACGCTGGCCGGACAAGACCTTTCCTCCGTCGTCTTTTCCTCTTTTTCGCCGGCGCTCCTCAAGGCCCTGGAGAAACGCCGGCCGGGGATCCGGTTGGGATACCTCTTCAAGAATTTTCCTTTGCTCCGCACCCGCCTCGTCCCTCCGCGCTTGCTCTATTCCATCCACCCGCGTAAAGAAATCTTTTCGTCCCGCCTGGCGGCGGAGGCGAAAGCGCGCGGCCTGCGCACTTTTGTCTGGACCGTCAATCAGCCCGATATCCTTGAGAGACTCGTCCGCGGGGGAGCGGACGGCGTCTTCACGGACCATCCGGGCGAGGCCCGCCGCTGGCTCGAGAGTATAGGAAACACCCGCCTCTGCCGATAGTATGAGATAGAATTATAAGGCGGCGCGAGGAGGCGCTTTCTCAATGTTTCCATTTCCGTTCGGGAAGAAACTCGAAGCGCAGCGGGACTACTCCCTCGCCGAGATCCCTCTTTTTGCCGCCCTCTCCTCCTCCGAAGTCAAGATCATCGAAAAGAAGATCCGGCTGGTCGAATACAAGAAGAACGAAGTGGTCTATAAACAGGGCGGGGAACCGGACGCCTTTTACGTGATTTGCGCCGGAAGGTTCCGCGTCTTCATCCGCTCGGGGATGGGCATCGAGCGGACCGTCACCTACCTCTACCGCGGCGACTATTTCGGGGAAATTTCCATTTTGACCGGCAAACCTCATTCCGTCACGGTCCAGGCCATCAACGACGCGCTGGTGCTCAAACTGTCCAGGAATGATTTCAACGAATTGTTGAAGATCGTGCCCTCGCTGGCCCTTCACCTCAGCCGGTCCCTCGGGTTGCGGCTGCGTGACGAATCCAAAGAGCAGACCGGCGAAGCCAAGATCGTCTCGTTTTATAACCTGAAAGAAAAACAAGGGTTGACGACTTTTGCGGTCCATCTCGCGGCCAGCCTCAGCCGGGAGGTCAAAAAACCGGTCCTTTTGCTGGACATGAACGCGGAAAGCGGCGCTTCCCGCGCGCTGTTGGGCGAGGGGCGCGAATGTCCCGTCCTCAATTTGCCGGAAGTGGACGTTTCCCGCGACGCGGAGACCGCCAAATTTCTCCTGGAAAATTCCAACGGCGTTACGCTTCTCAGGCTGGTTTTCCGGGATGGCGCCGAGTTTTCCGAGAAGAAGCTCACCCTCCTGCTTTCGCATCTGATTTCGCGCTTCAATTTCATCTTGATCGACCTGCCGCGGGACTTGAACGAGATGGTCCTCAAAGTCCTCACCCAGTCCGACTCGATTTACATCTTGTCGGACGGTCGGGCCGAGGGACTCGACCGATGCCGTTCCTTCGTCGCGGAGATGAAACAATCCTTCAATTTCCAAGACAGCGAAATCAAACTGCTGATTTCCGAGGCGCTCCGGCAGGACCATGCTTCCGCCAAGGAGATCGAAAAATCGGTGGGCCACAAGGTCTTTGCCTTGTTGCCTTTCACGCACGAGCTGAACCAGTCCGGCCCCACCCTGGCCTTTCCTCCGCCCGCTTCGACGAAGGAGCCGCTGGGTCCGTACTTCCGGACCGTCCGCTATCTGTCCCGAGAGCTGAGCGGCCGCCTGGTCGGGCTGGCCTTGGGCAGCGGGGCGGCGCACGGTTTCGCGCACGTGGGGGTGATCAAGGTGCTGGAAGAGTACGGCATCCCGGTGGACGTGGTCACGGGCTCGAGCATGGGCGCGCTGGTCGCGATCCTCTGGGCCGCAGGCTACAAATCCGCCGACCTCGAGCAAATCGCCCTCAGCCTCGACAAAAAAAACGCCTTCATCAACATCCTGGGCCTGACGGATTTTTCCATGGCCCACCAGGGATTTTTCAAGGGCAATGCCGTCATGCGTTACCTGCGGGGTTTTTTGGGGCAAAAGACGTTCCGGGACCTGGAATTTCCCGCCAAGGTGATCGCGGCCAATCTGCTCACGGCGGAAGAAATCGTTTTTGAGGAAGGCGACCTGGTCGAGGCGGTGCGGGCGAGCATTTCCATCCCGGGAATTTTCCGCCCCTTTCGGCTGAACGGCAAGATCCTGATCGACGGGGGGATCGTCGATCCCGTTCCCGTGAAGGTCCTCGCCCACATGGGGGTGCGCAAGATCATCGCCGTCAACGTCCTGTCCGGCCCTTCGGACATCCAGATCCGCCGGAGCCTCATCAAACAGCGGATCCAGGAGCAGGAGCAGCGGCTGAAAGACGCCGGCCCGCTCGCCAAGTGGTTTTTCGCGCTGAAGAACAAAATCCGCGACAAATACAGCTCCAACATTTTCAATGTGATTATGAATACGATACAATATATGGAGTATTCCATCGCCTCCACCGCCACGGCCGATGCGGACGTGGTGATTCACCCGGTGATTTATGACGCGCACTGGATCGAGTTTTATGAGGCCGAGAAATTCATCCGCATCGGCGAGGCCAAGGCCCGGGAACAATTGGCGGAAATCCAAAAGCTGGTCGAACTCTAACAGGCCGAGAGGAGGCGGGGAGATATGAAGGACGTCGTGATTGCCGCGGGGGTCAGAACGCCTCAGGGTAATTTCGGGGGCGCGCTCAAGGACTTCACCCATCAAAAGCTGGGCGAGATCGCGGTGCGCGAACTCCTGGCCCGGACCAAGATCGACCCGAAGGAAATCGACCACCTCATCTTCGGTTGCGTCGGACAGTCCAGCGACGCCCCGAACATCGCCCGGGTGATCGGGCTGATGTCGGGGCTGCGCAAGGAACTGCCGGCTTACACCGTCGCCCGCAATTGCGCCTCCGGCATTCAGGCCGTGGTCAACGCCTACCAGGAAATCCAGTGCGGGGACGCCGAATTGGTGATCGCGGGCGGGACGGAGTGCATGTCCTCGCTCCCTTATCTGAGCCGCGACATGCGTTTCGGCAAACGCTTGCGGCACGCCGCGATGATCGACAGCCTTTGGGAAGGGTTGACGGACCCCGTTTGCGGCCAAATCATGGGACGGACCGCCGAGAATCTGGTCGAGGAATTCGGCATCACGCGGCAGGAGCAGGACCAGTTCGCGATGCAATCCCACCGCAAGGCCTTCCAGGCGACCCGGGAGGGACGCTTCAAGGACGAGATCGCGCCGGTGGTGATCAAAAAGACCGTTTACGGAAAGGAACTCCCGCCGGAAACGTTTCTCCAGGACGAGGGGCCGAACATCGGGTTGACGGAGCAATTGCTCTCGCAGTATCCGGCGATGTTCAAGGAAAACGGGACCGTCACCCCCGGCAACGCCTGCTCCATCTCGGACGGGGCCAGCGCTCTTTTGATCGGCACGCTCGAAAAATGCAAGGCCCTCGGGCTGACGGTCCTGGGGAAAATCCGGAGTTACGGATTCATGGGGGTCGAACCCGAGCGGATGGGGATCGGCCCGGCCTTTTCGACGCCCGTGGCCCTCAAAAAAGCCGGTATGAATCTTTCCGACATCCAACTGATCGAGTTGAACGAAGCCTTCGCGGCGCAATTCCTGGCCTGCGAGCGCGTCCTCAAATTCAAGAGGGAAATCGCCAACGTGAACGGCGGGGCCATCGCTCTGGGGCACCCCGTGGGCGCGACGGGCGCGCGCATCATCGTCACGCTCCTGCATGAAATGAAACGTAGAAATCTCACCACGGGTCTGGCCGCTCTCTGCGTCGGCGGGGGCATGGGGGCCAGCGTCATCATCGAGAGGATCTGACCATGTACATCTACAAGGCGGGGGTAGTGGGGGCCGGCACGATGGGCGCCGAAATCGCGCAGGTGATCAGTTATTCGGGGCTTCCGGTCGTGCTGAAGGACGTCAAGCCGGAATTCGTCGAGAGCGGGCTCAAGAAGATCCGGCAGATTTACCAGCGCCGGGTGGACAAGGGGAAGATGTCGGCGTCCGATCTCGAATCCAAGATGAACCTGGTGACCGGTTCAACCTCCTACGATGATTTCAAGGACGTGGATGTGGTCGTCGAGGCCGTGCCGGAGAAGATGGACCTGAAAAAGCAGGTGTTCCAGGACCTGGACAAAGTTTGTCCCGAAGGGACCATCCTCGCCAGCAACACCTCCAGCCTTTCCATATCCGAGATGGCCAGCGCTACCGGGCGGCCGCACAAAGTCATCGGCCTTCATTTCTTTTTCCCGGCCCACATCATGAAATTGGTGGAGGTCATCCCGGGGCTCGCCACTTCCGAGGAGACGATCGATGACATGACCTCCTTTTCAGAATCCTTGCGGAAGATTCCGGTGCGGGTCAACGAATGCGCGGGTTTTCTCGTGAACCGGCTGCTGATGCCGTACCTCAACGAGGCGGCCTACTGCCTGCAGGAGGGAACGGCCACGATCCAGGAGATCGATCAGGCGGCGGTGGCCTTCGGGATGCCGATGGGGCCGTTCACGCTGGTCGACAATCTGGGCCTGGACGTGTGCGAGGAAGTGGTGAAGATCCTTTTGGAATCTTACGGTGACCGGATGCGGCCCGCGGAGCTGTGGCAAAAATTTTATCAGGCCAAACTTTACGGCCGGAAGACGGGAGCCGGATTTTACAATTACCAGGGAGAGGCCAGCCGGGCGGACGCGATCGTGGCCGAACTGCAAAAACAATGCGGACGCAAAGACGCCCGGTTTTCGATCGAGAGGATCGTCTATCCGATGATCAACGAGGCCGCCTATTGTGTGCAGGAGCATGTTTCGAAGGCCTCCGATATTGACATCGCTATGCGCGCCGGCGTCGGATTCCCCGAAGACAAAGCGGGGATCCTGGCCTATGCCGACAAGATCGGGTTGGACACCGTTTTGAAAATGCTGGAAGATTTTACCCGGCAATACGGAAGCCGGTTCTGGCCTTGTCCGTTGATCCGCCGTTTGGTGGGAGCCAGGTTCCTGGGCGAGAAAACCAAGCGAGGCTTTTTCGAGTATTCTAGTTAACCTGCCCGAAACTTGAGGTTTTGGGCTATTGCCCCTTGCTTCGTGGCTCGGGGCTATAAACAGCCCCAAAACTTGAGGTTTTGGGCTATTGCCCCTTGCTTCGTGGCTCGGGGC
>JACQVP010000115.1 GCA_016209715.1 Candidatus Omnitrophota bacterium | reverse complement strand
GGGACCAGAAATTTCATCCCGCGGCTCAGGCCGATGACCCAACGGGTGAATCCGGGAAGGGGTTCGCCGAAATCGTCGTACACGGAAGCGATCCTGGGGACGATCCAGATCAGGAGGATCAAAACCGTGACCAGGCCGAATAGAGCGATGAACGCCGGATACGCCACCGCCTCCCTCACTTTGCCGCGTGTTTCTTCCTCTCTCTCGATTTTGCGCGCGATGCATTCCAGGACCTCCTCCATCCGGCCTGAGGCTTCGCCCGCCTCCAGGAGACTCAATTGATACGGCGGGAACACCGAAGGGAAAAGCGAGAAGCATTGCGAGAGGCTCTTTCCCTCCCCGATGAGGGCCGAAGTTTTTTGCATCAAAACCCGCAGGTCCCGGGCGCGGGTTTCATTCGCCAGCACGTCCAGCGCGCGCAGGAGAGGCACTCCTCCCCGGAGGAGGCGGGCGAGCGCCGAGAAAAAAACGCGCTTGTCTTTCAACGGGATCCGCGGCCGCTTATTCACCTCCGCGCTTTCGGCGGGATCGATTTCGAGCTGCCTCATCGCGGCCCCTTTTCCGCCGTCGAGACATCCGGCCGGAGGATGGTCGGGGTCAAAAAAATGACCAGCTCCGTTTTCGTCGCGTCACGAGCTTCGGAGCTGAGGCCCGCCCCAGAAAGGGGAGGCTCCCCAAGACCGGCAATTTGACCGAAGTCTTATCGTGCTTGTCCTGGATCAGACCGCCGATCACGAGCATGGTCCCGGACTTCACCATCACCGTCGTCTCGAGTTCCTGGGTGGTCACGACCGGCACGCGCGTGCGGGTGAAGGCCGTATTCGAACCTTGCGCCACTCCCTGCAGCTCGAGGGGCGTGCCCGCCGTCGAAATTTCCGGTTTGATCTTCATTTGGATGTAATCGTCCACGGAAATTTCCGGGATCACGGTCAGGGTCACGCCGACGTCGACAAACTGGACGTTGTCCGCCGTCGTCGACGTATTCACCGATTGCACCACGGTCTGGGAGACAAAGGGCTCCCGCGTCGCCACGGCAAGCTTGGCTTCCGCGTTATTGAGGACCGTCAATCGGGGGGATGAAAGCGTGTTCGTCTTCCCCATCTTCTCGATCGCCTGAATCAAGACCTGGAGATCGTCCAGCCCCGATCCTAGCGCCAGCGTCGTCAAAGTCGCCCCGGCGGGGGGCGCCACGGCATACGCCGCCGCCGTTTTGAGCGTGTTCAACGATCCCACCTTTTCCAGCACCAGTTGCCAGTCGATCCCCAGCCGGAATTCATCGCTGAGCTTCACTTCCATGACCTTGGCCTCAATCAACACCTGCGGCTGCCGCACGTCAAACGCCTTGATCACGCGCGCGACCTTTTCCACCCTTTCCTTCGTGTCCCGCGCGAACACCCGGTTTGACTTTTTATCCACCTCCAGACTGCCTTGGCCCTCCTGAATCAATTTCGCGAGCTTGGACTCCAAGTCCTCGACTTTGGCATGCCGCAGCCTAAAGACCTTGGATACCGACGGCCGGTCCGTCTTCCGGATCAGGGCCTCCATTTCGCGCAGGACCTCCGGCGTCTCCGTCACGATCAGCGTGTTGGTCCTCGGCTCAACCAGCACCCGCCCGAAAGCGGACTTCATCTGGCCCAGTGTCTCCGCCAGCGCCTGCGCCTTTGCGTATTTCAGGTCGAATTGCCGCGCGCTCCTCGTGTCTTGATACGGCCTGCCGTAAAGGTCCTCGTAGTCTTTCTGGGTCATGACCTTGATAATCCCGCGCTCTTTCACATAAGCCAGATCCGAAGTCTCGAGGATCGTCGCCAGGGCGTCCATGACCTCCACGTCCTGCAAGAAAATGGACACCTGTCCCTGCACATTCTTGCCGGCGACAATATTGAGCCCCGAGCGCTTGGAAAGGAGCTTCAGCACATCGAGAATATTCACGCCTTGGAATTCGAAAGTCACCCTTTGAGCCGCCTCCGCCGATTCCTCCGCCCGCGCTTCCTCCACCGCCGGAAAATCCGCCGCCGCGCCTACGAGCGCCCCCAGAAAGAGCCCCAGCGCGACGAACCACGGTCTCATTGCATTTTCCCTCCCTGGATCTTCAACTCCAGCTCTTCTCCGTCGTAAGAAAGGACCACGCTCTCCTCTTTGATGTCTGTCACGAGGGCACCCCCGAGCCGTTCTCCCTCTTTCACAAACACGCTCCGTCCCGTCGCCGCATCCTCGACGATTCCTTCGGGAACCGTGAAGAGCGCGATCCCTTTCAAGCGGAAATTCCTGACCCGCTCCCGTAACGGTTTTTTCACTTCCCCGACACCCTGTCCGGTTCCGGCCCGGTTGAATAAATCCCTCTTCGGCCATGATCCCTGAAACTCATCCGGCAGCTCCCAGTTCTCCGGCTTGAGATGGAAGAGGTCCCGCGGGATGGAGCGCCTCACCGGGCTCGGCGGACCGCTCCAATGCAGGGACAGCGGGACCTGGTCGACGATGATCGCCAGGCAAGCCGCGCCCGAAAGAGCGACGAGCGCCCGCCGGAGCAACTTTAGGTCGATTCTTTCCCCAAGATTCAAAAACATGCTGGTAGGCTAATCTATCGTTTTGGGGAGAGGACGGGCCCGATTTGTGGGCAAAACAGGAAGGAAACTAATCCGAATATGATTTTAACTATTAATACTAGACCCGCGCCGACCAGCATTCCCAGACAAAGGGGAAACACCAAGTCCTCCGGTGGGTCCGAGCCAAGGCCCGGGACAGCCGTTTTCTCGTAAGGACGGCATACGGAACAAATTTATGATACTGGACCATGATGCTCTTGAATCGCCGCACAATTCCCGTTTGAATCATTCGATCCAGCAGCTCATACTCACAACCCTCAATATTGATCTTGATAAGATCCACTTTCCCCAGGCGGCACTCATCCAGTTCCTCCCGGACGTCTCTCAAGAGGACCGGATAGGACGGCCCCGGACCGGCATCCTGTTGAAAAACGGAACAACCGGGCCCCCGGCCATAGAGCCGATCTTCCCGGCTATGCCCTCCCAAGCCAAAGCCGTGATACCGCACCCGAGGATTGCCGTCAAACTTATGTTTCAAGAGCGCGCAGGCATCGGGATGCGGCTCGAAAATATGGACGCACGGGCTGTACCTCTGAAGGATTTTTTCCGAACATTTGCCTTCAAATCCTCCGGCATCAAACACGACGCTCTCCTCCGTCAAGGGGTGCTCCAGGAGCAACTCCGGTCCATTTGCGAGGTAAAAGTTCGTGGCCGGAAGCGAATATCCGAGCGCTTTGACATAAAAGCGCACCACTGGAACAAAAATTCAGGGATGGGTGTATCGATGCCACAAGAAATACAGATATCCCAAAGGATGCGTCATGACGAGAAGCCGAGGGAAGTTTTCCGGAGGTAATCGAGCAGATCCTGTGAACAGCGCAGGCTCGCTTG
>JACQVP010000114.1 GCA_016209715.1 Candidatus Omnitrophota bacterium | reverse complement strand
TGTTGGGCCATGTCGACCACGGCAAGACTTCGCTCCTCGACGCGTTCCGCCAGACCTATGTGGCCGACAAGGAAGCGGGCAAGATCACCCAGCACATCGGGGCCTACGGCGTCGATATCGCCGGGAAAGGGCATGTGACGTTTCTGGACACCCCGGGTCACGCCGCGTTCACCGCGATGCGGGCTCGCGGTGCGAATGTGACGGACGTGGTGGTGCTCGTGGTAGCGGCCGACGACGGCATCATGCCGCAGACGGTGGAGGCAATCGACCACGCGCGCGCCGCGGGCGTGCCGATTTTGGTGGCTATCAACAAGATCGATCTGCCGAACGCCAACGCCATGCGCGTCAAAAAAGAGTTGCAGAAGATGGATCTCATGCCCGAGGAATGGGGCGGCAAAACGATATGCGTCGAGGTGTCCGCCAAGACGGGAAAAGGGATCCCCGAACTTTTGGAAATGCTGCTCCTGGAGTCCGAGATCCTGGAGCTGAAGGCCAATCCCAACCGCAGCGCCGAGGGCACGGTGCTGGAAAGCAAGCTGACCAAGAGCCACGGCACGGTGGTCACGGTGCTCGTCCAGCGCGGCACGCTCCGGATCGGGGACATCGTGGTCTGCGGAGCTTTCTACGGCCGTGTCCGGGCGCTCCGGAACGACAAGGGAAAGAATGTGAAAGAGGCGGGGCCATCATACGCCGTCGAGGTCTTGGGCCTGTCGGGGCTTCCGGACGCCGGGGAAACGTTTCAGGTCCTGGAAGACGAAAAGCAGGCGCGCAAGGTGGCCGAAAAGCGGCAGCTCGAACTCCGGGAAAAGGCCATGCGCGGAGCTCTGAACCAGCATATCACGCTGGAAGGCTTGTACAGTCAGCTCAAGCAGGGCGGGCTCAAGGACCTCAAAATCATCCTCAAGGCGGACATGCAGGGTTCCATCGAGGCCCTCTCGGAACTCCTCAGTAAGCTCAGCACGGACAAAATCCACCTGAGCATCATCCATGCGGGCATCGGAGGCATCAACGAATCAGACATCATGCTGGCGGCGGCGTCCGATGCGGTCGTTTTCGGGTTCCACGTTCAAGCGGACGGCAACGCCGAGTCCCTGGCTGAGAAGGAGGGCGTCGAGGTCCGGTTTTACAACATCATTTATGAGGTGGTGGAAGAGGTGAGGAAGGCCATGGAGGGTTTGCTCGAACCGACCAACAAGGAAGTCATCCAGGGTCGGGCCGAGATCCGCCAGGTTTTCCGTTCTTCCAAGGCGGGGAACATCGGCGGGGCGATCGTGGTACACGGGCGCGTTTCCCGCCAGCACCGGGTCCGGCTGATTCGCAACAAAATCGTGATTTTTGACGGCAAGCTGGCCAGCCTCCGGCGTTTTAAAGACGACGTCAAAGAAGTCCAGGAAGGTTTTGAGTGCGGGATCGCCCTGGAGGGACACAACGATATCCAGGAACGGGACATCGTTGAGGCGTACAAAATCGAGAAGGTCGCAGCGAAGCTGTAAACGGGCGTTGCCGCTGCCCTCATCGCGATGCACATCGGATCTCTTCAGATCAAGCTGCGCATTTCCGAAGCCAATTCGCTCAAATCCAAGCGCTTCGTGATTCGCAGCCTTCAAACCCGGATCCGCTCGAAGTTCAATGTTTCCGTCTCGGAGATCGGCGATCAGGACCTGTGGCAAAGCTCGCTCGTCGGGATCTGCATGGTGGCGGGAGAGCGCGCCTACGTGAACGAGGTTCTCGACAAAGTCCTGGATCTGGTGCGGTCCGAGACCCGCGCGGAATTGATCGATTTCAAGTTAGAATTTATTTGAGGGCCTGCCGTTTTGCGGGGGCAACAACGACCATGCTGGGCGGAAGCAGAAAAGAACGAGTGGCAGAACTGGTGAAAGCCGAATTGGGCCGGTTGATTTTGACCAAGCTCAAAGATCCCCGGCTGGGTTTCATCACGGTGACGAACGTCTCCATGAGCGCCGATCTTAGGCACGCGAACGTTTCCTACAGCGTGATGAACGAGCCGCAAACCGCCGAGGACACGGCTCAGGCGCTGGAGAGCGCGAAGGGGTTCCTGCAGCACGAGCTGGCCGGTTCTTTGACGCTCCGGTTGACTCCGCGCCTGACGTTCCACCGGGACGAATCGGTCGAGCATAGCATCCAGATCGAGAAGATCATCAAGAAACTGCACGCAGAAGACGCGGAAGACAAATCATGAACGATGTTTGTAAAGCCATACGCCGGGGGAAGAATTTCCTTCTGTGCGCGCACGTCCGTCCGGAGGGGGATTCGATCGGCAGCCTGCTGGCCATCCAGTACCTGCTCCGCCATCTCGGAAAGAGGCCTTGGATCGTGAGCCAGGACGCGTTTCCGGCACGGTTGGACGTGCTGCCGAAAGACGGCTGGACGACCCTGCGGGAATTGGATCACATGAAGCAGAAGCCGCGGTTTGACACGTGTGTCGTCGTGGATTGCCCGAATCCGAAAAGACTGGGCCGGGTGCAGGGCCTGCTGCGGCCGGACATGACGCTCATCAATATCGATCACCACGTCAGCAACATCCGGTTTGGGGACTACAATTTGGTCAACGACCGCGCCAGCGCCTGCGGGGAGATCTGCTACGAGCTTTTCAAGAAAATGCGCGTCCCGATCGGTCCCGAGGCGGCCCTGGCCATGTATGTGTCGATTTCGACCGACACCGGTTCGTTCCGGTTCGGCAACACCACGACCCATACCCACCGGATCGTGGCGGAACTGCTGAAGACGGGAATCGACCATGAGCACATCAATGAGAACCTTTATGAGCGCTCTTCGCACCGGCGCGTGAGCCTCTTGGCCCACATCCTGAAGAATTTGCGGATGGACCTGGGCGGGAAGGTCGTCTGGGCGGTCATCCGGAAGGACTTGCTGCGGCGCACGCGGACTTCGCTGGTGGACACGGAGGGCTTCATCGATTTTTTGCGTGCCGTGGCGGGCGTGCACATCGCCTTCATTTTGATCGAAAACGGGACCAATCGCTTTCACGTGTCCTTCCGCGCGAAGGGCAAGAACGACGTCAACCGTATCGCCGAGGTGTTCGGCGGCGGCGGTCACCGGAAATCGGCCGGGTGCCGGATCGAGGGCCCGGCGGAGCAGGCGGCGCAGCGGATCCTGCGCGTGGCGCGCAACTATCTGAAGAACCCGACTTTTTCATGAGCGAGGGCATATGAACGGAATTCTGATTGTCGACAAACCCATGGGCTGGACCTCGCACGATGTCTGCCATTTTATCCGGAAGAAATTCTCGATCGCGAAGGTGGGCCACGCCGGGATCTTGGACAAGAACGCGACCGGCGTGCTGGTCGTGCTGCTAGGACACTTCACCAAGCTTTCCTCGCGCTTTCTCAACGAAACCAAGGAATACACCGGCACCATGGAACTGGGCTCTCGGACCACGACGCACGACGCGGCGGGCGAGATCGTGGAAACCCTGCCGTGGCAGCACGTCCGCGATGAAGACGTGATCCGGGTGATGGAGGGCTTCAAAGGGGAAAGGGAGCAGTTGCCGCCGATGGCCTCCGCCGTGAAACTGGGGGGCGTGCGCCTCTACAAGCTGGCCCGGCAGGGGAAGGAAATCGACCGGCCGCACAAGACCATCCACGTCTACGAATTGGTGATCCAGAGCTTGAAATTGCCGGTGATCGAATTCTATTGCAAGGTCTCGAAGGGGACCTACGTTCGCACGCTCGCCCACGACATCGGCCACGAGCTCGGGACGGGGGCGCATTTGAAGGAACTGCGCCGTACCGCCAGCGGGGTCTTCCGGATCGAAAACAGCGTCACCGTCGATCAGTTGAAGGCCATGCGCGAAGTCGACGCGATCAAGCCGCATCTGGTCGCGCTTCCGGTCCGGGGAAACGATGACGCCCTCCGTGCCCGCCGCCCAGAATGATTTTCGCTTCCAGCCTCGACGGTTTTCCGTCGAATAAGTTTCCCCGCACCGTCCTCACGCTGGGCGCCTTTGACGGCGTCCATCGGGGACACCGCGCGGTCTTGAGACGGGTCGCTCGCGAGGCCCGCAAACGGCGCGCCAAGTCAGTGGTGTTGACTTTTCAGGAACACCCGCAAAAGGTATTGCGCCCGGAGCGGGGGACATCCCTTTTGACTTCTTTTGAGCATAAACTCAGCCTCCTGGCCGCCGAAGACCTGGACCTTTGCCTGGGCCTGCATTTTAACCGCCGTTTTTCCCGTCTCAGTCCGGAAGAATTTGTGAAAAGGGTCCTTTGTGACCGGATGCGGGTAGTGGAGGTGATCCTGGGACATGACGCGCGCTTCGGAAAGGGCCGGGCCGGCGGCACGGAAACGATGAAAGGGCTGGCGAAAAAATTCGGCTTTAGATTTCAATGCGTCCCTCCGATGAAAGTAGGAGCGGCGGCCGTGTCCAGCACGCGCATACGGGCCCTGGTGAGCGAGGGCCGTTTGAAAGAGGCCGGCAGGCAACTCGGACGCCCTTATTCAATCCTGGCTTCGGTGATCAAGGGTGCGGGAAGAGGGCGGAAACTGGGCTTCCCGACGGCCAATCTTGACCCCCACAGCGAAATTTTGCCGCCGGAGGGAGTTTACGCCGCCCGTGTCCGGCTGATTCCGCCTTCACAATTCAACTGGAAGCGGGGGGTCGGATTAGGGCGAGTTCAGCCGCTTCGGGGCCGGGGGTGGCTTCCCGCGGTCCTGAATTTGGGCCGCCGCCCGACGTTTGAGAAGAAAGGCAGGCCCGTTGCGGAAGTTCATTTGATCGGTTTCCGGGGAGACCTTTACGGCCACCAGGCGGAGATCGAGTTTGTCCGTAAAATCAGGGACGAACGCACCTTCCCTGATGCTTTTGCGCTAGGAGCCCAGATCCGGAGGGACGTGGCCAAGGCCCGGGAGTTTTTGCGTGACAAAAGCGGTCAATTATCATATACTTAATCCAATCATTAGATCACAAACAGAGGAAAAATAAAGAGTTAGGAAAAGGAGTTGCAATGCCATTGACGAAAGATAAAAAGGGAGAAATCATTAAGAAGTTCCAGAAGGAGGAGAAGGACACCGGCTCCTGCGAGGTCCAGATCGCCCTTCTGACCCAACGGATTAATGAATTGACGGAACACTGCAAGAGCCACCGTAAAGATGCTCATTCCCGCTACGGTTTGATCAAGTTGGTCGGCCAGCGCAGACGTCTTTTGAATTATCTGGCGCGGACGGACCGCAAAAAGTACGAATCCATTTTGGCGGAACTCAATCTCCGCAAATAACCGATCAAACCCACTAACCCAAAGGTAAAAACCATGAACAGTGTTCGAATCCCATTCGGAAGGCATGAATTAATCATTGAAACCGGCAAGGTGGCAAGACAGGCCGACGGCGCGGCTTACGTTCAATACGGCGGCACGGTGGTGCTGACGACCGCGGTGGCGGCGAAGGAACCCCGGGAAGGCATCGATTTCTTCCCGTTGACGGTGGGCTACCGCGAGAAAACCTACGCGGCCGGCAAGATCCCGGGAGGTTACTTCAAGCGGGAAGGTCGCCCCACGGAGCGCGAGATATTGGTTTCCCGCCTCATTGACCGTCCGATACGTCCTTTGTTTCCTGATAATTTCTTCAACGAAGTCCAGATCATGTCGACCGTTCTTTCTGTCGACGGCGAAAACAATCCCGACATCCTGGCGGTGATCGGCGCTTCGGCGGCCCTGTCCATTTCCTCGATTCCCTTCGAGGGACCCATCGGGGCGGTGCGCATCGGCCTCGTGGAAGGGCAATTTATCGTGAATCCCACCAACGCGGAATGCGAAACGAGCGATCTCGATCTGGTGCTCGTCGGGACGCGCGACAAGGTCGTCATGATCGAGTCCGGCGCGCACGAAGTTTCGGAGGCTGAAATGCTCCAGGCCGTGGACAAGGCCCTGTCGGAGCTTCAAACCACCATCCGTCTGCAGGACGATTTGATGCGCCAGTGCGCCAAGCAAAAGAGCGCGGCGCCGGCACCCGTCCAGCAGAGCGGTCTCGTCCAGAAAGTGGAATCGTTCAGCAAGGACCGCTTCAATGCCGTTTTTCAGCTTTCTTCGAAAGAGGAGCGGGAAGAGGCGACGGCGAAGATCCTCAAGGACCTGATCGCGACGTTCGACCCGAACGCGGAAGATTACGACGAACGCGCCATCAAAAACGCCTTCCATGAGTTCGAAAAGAAGGTGGTCCGCGATCTGATTCTCAACAAGAGGCAGCGCCCGGACGGAAGGTCATTCAACGAACTGCGCAAGATCTCCTGCGAAGTCGGCGTGCTTCCGCGCACCCACGGATCCGCTCTTTTCACGCGCGGCCAGACACAGAGCCTGGCGGTCACCACGCTAGGCACGAGTGCGGACGAACAGATCATCGATGCGCTCGAAGGGGAGATGTTCAAGCGCTTCATGCTCCATTACAACTTTCCTCCGTTCAGCGTCGGTGAGGTGGGCCGGAATACGGGCCCCGGAAGGCGCGAGATCGGTCACGGTGCCCTGGCTGAAAAATCGCTCGTTCCCGTGATGCCCAACGAGCAGGACTTTCCGTATACGGTCCGCATGGTTTCCGACATCCTGGAGTCGAACGGTTCGAGCTCCATGGCCACGGTTTGCGGCGGCACGCTTTCCTTGATGGACGCCGGCGTGCCTCTCAAGGCGCCGGTGGCCGGGATCGCCTTGGGTTTGGTGACGGATGAGTCGGGACGCTACGAAATCCTGACGGACATTGCCGGCATCGAAGACCACTTGGGCGACATGGACTTCAAGGTGGCCGGAACCCGGAAGGGGATCACAGCCTTGCAATTGGACATCAAGATCAAGGGCATAACGACCGAAATTATAAGAAAGGCCATTGATCAGGCCCATGAGGCCCGGTTCAAGATCCTGGACATCATGGCGGAGGTCATTCGCGAGCCGCGCGCTGAGCTCTCCCAGTATGCCCCCAGGATCACGGTCCTTCAGGTCAATCCCAACAAGATCAAGGATTTGATCGGGCCCGGCGGGAAGGTGATCAAGAAGATCATCGAAGAAACCGGCGTTAAGATCGATATCGAAGATGACGGAAAAGTTTACGTCGCTTCGAGCGACGCGCAAGCCTCTGCGGCCGCGATCGCCAAGATCCGCGCGATCGCCGAAGAGGCCGAGGTGGGAAAAACTTATATGGGCAAAGTGCGGAAGATCATGAACTTCGGCGCCTTTTGTGAAATCCTGCCCGGCACGGACGGGCTGGTCCATATTTCCGAAATCGCCGACGGTTACGTGAAAAAGGTGGAGGACCACCTCAAGATCGGCGATATCGTGCCCGTCAAGGTGGTGGGCATTGACGAAGAAGGCCGTATCAACCTCAGCATCAAAAAGGCGAAACAGGCGGCAGAGACGCCCGGATGAGGAAAAAAAGCGCGAATAAGAAACTCAATGAGATCATCGGTCTCTCGTTTTTCTTAATCGGCTTATTCACCCTCGCCAGCCTGGTCTTTCACCATCCCGAAGACCATCCCTTTTTCAACACCGATCCGAACCGGTCTGTCCAAAATCCGACCGGCCTGATCGGGGTCTATGTCTCGCATTATTTCCTGCTGGCGTTCGGTTACAGCGCCTATTTCATCTCGGTGATGGCGATCTTCTGGGCCCTCTGCCATTTCGTGCAGCGGGTCCCGGAAAAGAAATTGCTGAAATGGATGGGCTTCCTCTTCCTGCTGATCGCCGCTTCCGGGTTGTTCGCGCTCGCCGCGGAGCAGGGCGCGAAGGCCATCCAGGGCGGTTTCGTGGGATATGTCCTGGACGTTTATCTGGAGCGCTATTTCGGGCCGCTGGGCGCATTCATCATCCTCACCGCGTTCATGCTCCTTTCCCTCCTGCTGGCGACGGACTTCTTTCTTTTTCCCATGGTGGAGGCCATTTTCTCGGGAGTTTGGGGCCTCGTCCGGAAGGTCGGGGAATGGTTCGCGGCTGCGGGTGAGGCGGTGGCCTCTTTGGGAAACCTTTTCCGGCGCCGGACTTCGGAGGCCTCCAAGGCCAGGAAGCCTCTGCTGTTCAAGAAGGAAAAGGAGAAAGAGAAAGAAAAGGACAAGGAAGTCGCCCGGGAAATTGAGAAATCATTTTTCGACAAGGAAATAGCCGTCAAGGTCAAAAAATACGAACCCACGGTCATCCCGGCCAAGAAGAACAACGGGTTTGAGAAATCCGAGGCGGCGGTCGAGAAACCGGCCCGGGAAAAAGAGAAGGAGCGGCCGAAGCCGGCTCCTGCCGCGAGCACGGCCCCGGCAGCGGCTTTGAACCCAGTCACCTCTTCGAAGGCCTCGAACTATGCGCTGCCTCCGCTGGATTTTTTGAACGTTCCTCAGCAGAGCCGGAAGAATGCCGATGACGACTTGAAGGTGAAGTCCCGCCTGCTCGAGAGCACGCTGAAGGATTTCGACATCGAGGCCCGGGTCATCGAAATCGAGCAGGGCCCGACCGTGACCCGGTATGAACTGATGCCGGCCCCGGGCGTCAAAGTCAGCAGCATCGTGAGCCTGTCGGATGATCTGGCCCTGGCCCTCAAGGCGGCCAGCATTCGCATCATTGCCCCGATCCCGGGCAAGGCGGCAGTCGGTATCGAAGTGCCTAATTCGGTGGCCGACACTGTTTACTTGCGCGAGCTTCTTGAGGCCTCGAAAGACCGTATCCAATCCTGCCGTCTCCCGCTCACGCTGGGCAAAGACACGAGCGGAAAACCGCTGATCGCCGATTTGACGGAGATGCCGCACTTATTGATCGCCGGCACGACGGGGAGCGGCAAGACCGTGTGCGTCAATTCGATCATCGCGGGCCTGCTGTACAGCCGCCGCCCGGACGAGCTCAAGTTCGTCATGATCGACCCCAAGATGGTGGAACTGGCGATTTACAACGCGCTCCCCCACATGCTTGCGCCGGTGGTCACCGATATCAAGAAGGCGGCCGCCACTTTGAATTGGGTGGTGGGCGAGATGGAGAACCGGTATAAATTGTTCGCCAAGTGCACGGTCCGCAACATCCAGGGCTTCAACCAGAGGGAAAGGAAAGACGAGGACCCGGAAATTCCGCAGCGCCTGCCCTACATCATGGTCATCATTGACGAGTTGGCGGACCTCATGATGGTGGCGCAGGACAAAGTCGAGACGGCCATCACGCGCCTGGCGCAATTGTCCCGGGCGGTCGGCATCCATCTGGTCCTGGCGACTCAGCGTCCCTCCGTCGACGTCATCACCGGAGTGATCAAAGCGAATTTCCCGGCCCGGATCTCCTTCAAAGTTGCTTCCAAGGTCGATTCGCGCACCGTGCTGGACCTGAACGGCGCCGACAAATTGCTGGGACGCGGCGACATGCTCTTCTTGGAACCGGGGAGCGCCAAGCCCACCCGCGGGCAGGCCGCCCTCGTCACCGACAAGGAAATCACGAGCGTCGTGGAGTTTTCGACCCAGCAGGGCGCCGTCACCTACCAGCTCAACATGGACCAGGTGGGGCAGTCGGAGGCCCAGGGAGAGATGGGCGAGAAAGACGAATTGTATGAGCAGGCGGTGAAGGTGATCGTGGAGACGCGTCAGGCCTCGACGTCCATCCTGCAGAGGCGGCTCCGGCTGGGCTATGGCCGCGCGGCGCGCATGCTCGACATGATGGAAGCCGAAGGAATCGTCGGTCCCCCTCAAGGAACCAAACCCCGCGAAGTGCTGGTAGAAAAACTTTCCGACATAGTCTGAACTATTCGACACCCGTATTTAATCCATGCGTTTTTTAGCCGTTCGTCACATCCGCCGGGAAGGGGCCGGTTCTCTGGAAGAATTTTTACGCTCCCGGGGGCACGCCCTCGATTATTGGGACATCGCCCGGGAATTTTCCCGGCCCGTGGCCGCGGAACCTTATGATGCGGTGATCGTCCTCGGCGGACCCATGGGCGTTTATGAGGAGGAGCGATATCCTTTTATCCGGATGGAACGGGATTGGCTGAGAGGCGTCATTGATTCGAGAAAACCGGTGCTGGGCATCTGCCTGGGCGCCCAACTGCTGGCTTCCGCACTGGGCGCTCGCGTCCATCCGGGGACTCAAAAGGAAATTGGTTGGTCCTCGGTCCGGCTGACTGAAAGCGGCGCTTCGGACGCTCTTTTGTCGCGTTTTCCCGGAAGGGCGGGCGAGGACCGGACCACTGTTTTTCAATGGCACGGAGACACCTTTGAGCTTCCTCGCGGGGCGGTGCGCCTCGCGGATTCTGCTCTTTATTCAAATCAGGCGTTTCGCTATGATAATTATGTTTACGCGCTCCAATTCCATTTGGAAATGACCGGGGAAATGATTGTTGAATGGGTCCGCGAGGGCGGCGAGGAAATGGCGGAGTGCGGCGTCGCTCCCACAGCGGTATTGAAGGCCACGGAGACTCATCTGGGGACCATGAAGAAACAAGCGAATCTGTTTTATGAGGCCTTTGCGGCGCTGGCCGCTCGGGCCGGGGTGGGGGCGCGATGACGCCGGTCCGGATCGGAATGGTGTCGCTCGGTTGTCCCAAGAACCTCGTCGACAGCGAGCTCATCCTGGGGCTCTTGAAGACGAAAAGCTACCGCCTGGCGCAGGACGTGTCGGATTGCGACGTGGCCTTGATCAACACCTGCGCCTTCATCGGCGACGCGCGCAAGGAGTCGGTGGATTCGATCCTCGAATTGGCCCGCCTGAAAAAAGAAGGGAAGATACGGAAACTCATCGTGTGCGGCTGTCTGCCGCAAAAGTATTACGGGGCGCTCGCCGAGGAGATTTCCGAAATCGACGCCCTGGTCGGCACCGGCGAGTATGCCAAGATCGACGCCGTCATCGAGTCCGTGATGGCGGGGGAGAAGCCGGTACGCGTCGAGGACACGCGGTTCGTGTACGACCATTCGATGCCCCGCTTTTCCCTCACGCCCCGGCATTTCAAGTACGTGAAGGTGGGCGAGGGCTGCGATCACCGGTGCACCTTCTGCATCATTCCGGAATTGCGCGGAGATTACCGTTCGCGTCCGCTCGAATCGATCGTGAAAGAGGTGCGGGAGGCGGCGCGGGAGGGCCTTCAGGAAGTTAATCTCATCAGCCAGGACACTTCGTATTACGGCCGCGATCTGGGAGGCCGGTATCTCCTTCCGGAACTGTTGCGCGCCCTCAATGAGATCGACGGATTACAATGGATCCGCCTTTTGTACAATCATCCCATCCATCTGACGGATGAAATCCTCGCCGCCATGAGGGACTGCGCCAAAGTTGTGAAGTATGTGGACATCCCGCTCCAGCACGCCTCGAGCGCCATGCTCAAGGCCATGAAGCGCGGAATGACCAAAGAGCAGACCGCCGCCCTTTTGGAGCGCATGCGCGAAACGGTTCCCGGGCTTGCCATCCGGACTACTTTTATCGTCGGGTTCCCGGGCGAAACGGAGACCGATTTCGAGGAACTTTACGATTTTGTGCAGGCCCACCGGTTCGATCGCTTGGGGGTGTTCACCTATTCCCGCGGTGACGACAAGGCGGCGGTCCTGGAGCACCAGGTTCCAGAAAAAATAAAAAAAGAGCGCAAGGACCGGCTCATGAAGCTGCAACAGGGCATTTCGCTCGAGATGAACCGTCGTTTCGTCGGCACCCGGCTGGACGTGTTGATCGAGGAATTCATGGAAACGCGCAACGAATACGCGGGGCGCTCGTACCGCGACGCGCCGGAAATCGACGGGCAGGTGAGGGTCGTTTCCCGGCGCCCGCTCGAGATCGGCCGCATCTACCCGGTAGAAATCACTCAAAACATGGAATACGACCTTGACGGAAAAATCGATTGACGTACCGATCCATCCGAACGTTCTGACGGTGGGCCGGATTTTTCTCTCCGTCATGATCCCGCCCTTGTTCCTGCGCGGCACGGCCGGAGCCCGGGCCCTGGGATTACTGCTCGTGGTGCTGGGAATTCTCACGGACTGGTGGGACGGGCTGCTGGCCCGGAAAGGCAAGCTCGAGACCTCGACGGGCAAGATTCTGGATCCCATCGCGGACAAGATGCTGGTGCTGGGGATCCTTTTCACCAATGCCCACCTCGGGCTTTATCCCTTTTGGATGCCCGCCGTGATCGCGGCCCGGGAGATCCTGGTCACGGCCGTCCGTTTTAAATATTTGAAAGAGAAGCGCGTGGTGGCGGCGGAATGGTCGGGGAAGGTGAAGACCGGGCTGCAATTCGGTTCGATCGGCGCGAGTTTCCTGTATTGGGTCGTTCGGGATTTTGCCCCCGGCTCCTCTTTGATCCCGTTTCTCGCGGGACTCAACCTCGTTGGAATCGTCCTGGCGGTGGCCGTGACATTTTACTCCGGCTTCAGTTTTTTCCGGGAGGACAAACGGGTCGCGGACCTGCTCGAATCTTTTGTGAGCTGCCTTTATATCGGATTCATCCCGGTCGCGCCGGGGACCTTCGGAAGCCTGGCCGGGGTGGCGGTCCTGCTCGTCCTGCCGCAGAATCCCGTCACCCTGAGCGGGGTCCTTCTGTCCCTTTTCTTTCTTTCGGTGCTCGCCTCGGGCCGGTACGCGCAGAGCCGCTCCCTCAAAGATCCGTCCACGGTGGTGATCGATGAAGTCTGCGGCATGATGACCAGCCTCTATTTGCTCCCTCTGTCTCTCTCCAATGTGGCCCTGGGTTTCGTCCTCTTCCGGATTTTTGACGTTTTGAAGCCGTTTCCCGTCCGGAATTTGGAAAAGCTGCCGGCGGGATGGGGAATCGTCGCGGACGATATTGCCGCCGGGATCTATGTTAATTTGATCCTGCGCCTGCTCGGCGTTGTGTGGGGATAGCCGGTCCGTGAACAAGGCGGTCGTGCTGCCCATCGGCTCCGAAGTCGTGAGCGGGTCCGTGGTGGACACCAATTCGAAATTTATCGCCTGGGAACTCTCCCGCCTGTCTTTCGAAGTCCTCTCCCACCATGCGGTGCGGGACCGCGCGCCCGTCATCCGGGAAGTCCTCGAACAGTCGCTCGCAGTCGCCGACCTGGTCATCGTCACCGGCGGCTTGGGCCCGACTTTCGACGACATCACCAAACGGGTCCTGGCCGATTTCTTCGGACGTCCGCTGAAATTCAACGCGCGGCAGTACGCGCGCATCCGGCGCTATTTTCACCTCCGCCAGGCCAAGCCGCGCGCATTTTCCCGCGAGCAGGCCACGTTTCCTTCCGGCGGCCGGATATTCGACAACAATTTCGGCGTCGCCCCGGGAATCGGTCTCGAACGGGACGGGAAGTGGGTGATCGCGCTGCCGGGCGTTCCCCGGGAAATGGAAGGCATGTTCCGCGAAGAGGTGCTGCCCTTTCTCAAAGAACGGTTCAAAATGCGCGCCTGCCGCCTGGGTCTCGAGGCCAAAGTGGTCGGGATCCACGAAGTCGACGTCTTGCGCAGGCTGGGGAAGAAATTCCCGCCGCGCGACCCGAACGTCGAGTGTGGAATTTATCCGTCCACCGGAGAGGTGACTCTCCGCATGACGTTTTGCGGCGGGGCGCAGAAGGAGCTGGCCGGGCGTCGCAGGGAGTGGATGCGCACCCTCGAGACCCGGTTGGGGAAGCACTTGGTCGGCTTTTCCGATGAGCCTTTGGAAAAAACGCTGGGACTTTTGTTGGCCCGGAAGCGACAATCCGCCTCCGTCGCGGAGAGCGTCACGGGCGGTTTGATCGCCAAGCGGATGACGGACATCGAGGGCTCGTCCCGATATGTGAAGGGAGGGGTCGTGGTCTACAGCGACGAGGCCAAAGAACGCGTGTTGGGGGTGCCGGCGCCGATGCTGAAAAAATTCGGGGCCGTGTCTTCCGAGGTGGCGAAGGACATGGCTCGCCGGGTGAGGGAAAAGTTCGGCTGCCACTGGGGGGTGTCGACTACCGGCTGGGCGGGGGCCGCGAGGCCGCAGAAGAAGGAACCCATCGGGACCGTTTTTGTGGGATTGTCCTCGAAACGGGGGAGTCTCTCCCGGCGATTCAGATTTTTCGGCGGGAGGGAGAAGGTGCGTTGGCTTGCGTCGCAGGCCGCGCTGGCCTGGCTGCGGGAAAAGCTCTTGTATGGTTGAGTGGCGCTGTTTTCTCGCGCTCGAGCTGGGGGCTCACTACCGGGAAGAGTTGACGTCCCTTATTCAAGGAATGCGCGGCGCCCTTAGGGAAGCGAAATGGGTGGATCCTGCTTCCGCCCATTTGACGCTCCATTTTTTCGGTTCCATTGACCCCGCCGCGGTGAAATCGTTCTCGGCGGAACTGGAACCCGCTTTGAAACGGCTGGCGCCGTTTGATCTTCTTTTGAAGGGGGTGGGTTGTTTCCCCTCGGAAACGGCGGCGCGCGTGCTCTGGACGGGGATTGAGGGAGATCTCGCCCGGCTGAACCGCCTGAAAGAGTCGGTGGATGAGACCCTCCGGAGACTCGACCTGAAAATCGAGGACCGCACCTTCAAACCGCATTTGACACTGGCGCGACTGCGCCACCCTCAAGCGGCAGTCAGGGCGCTGCGCGCCGGCTCGGATTTTGTGACCGAGAGCAAGTATCGGGCCGATCACGCCGTGCTTTTCCGCAGCGAATTGCGGCCAACCGGGGCCCACTACATTCCGTTGCGCCATTTCCCGTTTCAAGCGACCGCATGAAGAGAATCGGAAAATCTGAAGCGAGCCCGAGCCTGCTCCGGAAGATTTACGCGGCCATGCGCCGGAAGGCGGGGCATCTTCATTGGTGGCCCGGGGAGACGCCCTTTGAAATCATCGTCGGAGCCATTCTCACTCAGAATACCGCCTGGACCAATGTGGAGAAAGCCATCCGGAACCTCAAAGCCGCGCGGGTTCTCACGCCCGGCAATATGAGACGTCTCGGGACCGGGCGCTTGGCGGCACTCATCCGGCCGGCGGGATATTTCAACGTCAAGGCCCGCCGCTTGAAAAATTTCCTGTCGCATTTGCATCGGCGCCACGGGGGGAGCCTGGGCAGAATGTTCGCGGTGCGCGGAAAGGAATTGAGGGAGCAGCTGCTGTCCGTGAACGGGATCGGCCCCGAAACCGCAGATTCGATCCTTCTGTATGCCGCGGGAAAGCCGTTTTTCGTCGTGGACGCCTACACCCGGAGGATTTTTTCCCGGCATGGATTTGTGCCCTCGGATGTTTCCTATCAGGAGCTGCAGAGCTTCTTTATGGACCGCCTCAAGCCGGAGCGTCACTTCTTCAACGATTACCATGCCCAAATCGTCCATATAGGAAAGACCTATTGCCGGACCAAGAATCCCGCCTGTGCTCAATGCCCGCTCGAATTCCTCTATTCTAAGTCTTCCTGAGCATTTCTCTAACTACCCTTAAATAAAGAAGTTAAAAATACTGGGCACCCGGTTTGTAAATGCCCGTGGGTGCGGCTATACTTTTTGCACGAGCAAAAAATTTTGACATTTCAAGTTTATTCAATCTGTAAAACCTTTTTTCAGGTTTGCTCCAGAAAGGGAACAATATGGCGGGGTCATCGCCTAGAAAGAAGCTCGGACAAATCCTCATCGATCAAGGCGTACTGAGCCAGGAAAACCTCGAGAAGGCGCTGGAGGTGCAGAAGAAGGAGCCGGGGTTGCTGGGTCAAATCCTGATCCGCATGGAATTGGTGAAGGAAGAAGACATTGTCATCGCCCTGGCGACTCAATTCAACTATCCCTATTTAGCGATTCAAAACTTCATCGTGAATGCCGAGGCCGTCAAGGCGGTGCCGGCTACTCTGGCGATGAAGTACTCCTTCCTTCCGATTGACAAAGTCAATCACATCCTCACGGTGGTAATGGCGGACCCCTCCAACGAGGATGCCATCCGCGAAATCGAGGCGGTCAGTTCCTGCCGCGTTCAGGCATTCGTCGGGACGGTTTCAGAAATCGAGGAATCGATCCGGAATTATTACCAGCCCTCGCGCATGCCTGAATCGAAGCCGGATGACCAAAAGGTCAAGATGAGTTTCAAGTCGAGCACGCCGGCCAAACCGGACCGCGGAGGCGCCTGACATGGCGGAAGGCCTCCAGGAACGGTGGCTCGGCAAGCTGGTCGACGGCGGACTGCTGACGGCGGAGCAGAAAGAAACCGTTCTCCGGGAGGCGAAGGCCAATCACGTTTCCATCCTTGAAATCATCCAAAAAAAGAAATTCGTCACGGAGCGCGAACTGATTCTGTTTCTCAGCGCGGAAATGAATATTCCGGTGATGAACCCGCTGAATTATAAAATCGCGCCCGAGATCCTGGAACTGTTCCCGATCGAGATCGTCAAACGCTACCGCATCGTCCCCATTTCGCGGATGGACCGCACGCTGACGGTCGCAACCTCCAACCCGCTCGGGCTCATGGAATGGGACGACCTGGCCGCTATCACGCGCCTGAAGATCAAGCCGGTACTGGCCGCCGAAAGCCTGATCGACGAGGCCATCCGGAAGTTTTATCCCCAGGCGGAACCGCAGGAAGACACCCGGACTTCCGAAGAGCACATGGCCGAGGTCGTGAAGGACATGGAAATGATTGCGATGGGCCAGTTGGGGCAGAAAAACGAGGCCGTGGATTTGGGGAAGGAATTGAACGAGGCCCCGGTGATCAAAATCACGAACCTGATCGTCCTGGAGTCCGTGAAGCGCAAGGCGAGCGACCTCTTTATCGAGCCCTGGGAAAAGCATGTCCGGGTCCGCTGCCGGGTCGACGGGCTCCTGGAGGAAGTGAAGGTCCTTCCGGCATACATGGCCCAGCCCGTGGTGTCACGCATCAAGGTCATGAGCCATTTAGACATCGCCGAGCACCGGATGCCGCAGGACGGGCGGTTCAAGGCCAAGGTCCAGAACCGGGAAGTCGATTTCCGGGTGTCCATTATCCCGACGAGTTTCGGCGAAAAGGTCTGCATCCGGCTCTTGGATAAAAAGTCACAGGGCAATTCGCTCGAAAACCTGGGCTTCACGGGGAACGAAATCCGGGTCATCCGGGAAGCCGCGACCCAGCCGCACGGGATGATCCTCATCACCGGTCCGACGGGGAGCGGAAAGACCACGACCCTGTACTCGATCCTGAGCATTCTTCACACGCCGGACAAAAATATCACCACGGTAGAGGACCCGGTCGAATATCAGGTCCACGGCATCAATCAGGTGAACGTTCGCGAGGGCGTGGGATTGACGTTCGCGGCGGCCCTGCGGTCGATCCTGCGGCAGGACCCCAACGTGGTCATGATCGGAGAGATTCGCGACCTGGAGACCATGGACATCGCGATCAAGGCGGCCCTGACGGGGCACCTGGTGCTCAGCACGCTTCACACCAACGACGCGGCCGGGTCCGTGGTGCGCATGGTCAATATGGGCATCGAACCTTTTCTGATCGCCTCCTCCGTGCGCATCGTGACGGCCCAGCGCCTGATCCGCAGGCTTTGCTCGACCTGCAAGGAACCGGTCGAAGCGGATCCGGAGACGCTTCGCATCCTGAGGCGGACTTCGGCCCAGGGGCTCAAGATCTACCGGGCCAAAGGATGCAATTCCTGCCGCAATTCGGGGTTTGCCGGCCGGCGGGTGATCACGGAGGTCCTGACGGTCTCCCCGGCGGTTCACGATCTGATTCTGAAGCGGGCCAACGCCGACGTCATCAAGCAAGTTGCCCGGAAGGAGGGCATGACGACGCTCCGCGAAAGCGGCCTGGAAAAGGTCCTCGCCGGAGAAACCACGGTCGAAGAAGTGCTCCGGATCACGGCCGAAGACATGGAGCCTGCGAAATGCTGACCAAGGAGTCTTTGATCCGCGCGTTGGAAAATAGCCGGCACATCTCGGGCGAGAAACTTCAAAAGGCCATCGAAATGCATAAAACCATGGGCGGGAAGCTTTCCAGCATCCTGGTGTCGGAGGGCCTGCTCAACGAGCAAGACCTGGCCGTGCTCATCAGTCAGGAGTTGGGCATCCCGGTGCTGAACCTCTCCT
Source organism: Candidatus Omnitrophota bacterium (assembly GCA_016209715.1). Classification (GTDB taxonomy): domain Bacteria; phylum Omnitrophota; class Omnitrophia; order Omnitrophales; family Omnitrophaceae; genus JACQVP01. The sequence continues at coordinate 13,719 of JACQVP010000114.1, read as the reverse complement.
CGCTGAAGATCGATCCCGAAGTGATCAAAATCATCCCCAAGAAAATAGCCGAGCGCTATGAACTGGTGGCGATCGCCAAGATGGGCAAGGTCCTCACGATTGCCATGAGCGATCCGCTCAATATTTTCGCCCTCGATGACGTGAAACAAATCACCGGATGCACGATCCTGCCGATCGTGACCACTTCCAAAGATATCTTGAACGCCCTCGAATCCTATTTGGAGGGAACGACCCAAATCGACGACTTGATCGTGGGGATCAACGAAACGGACGTCGAAGTCATCCGGGAGGAAGACAACGGCAAGATCAAGGAGGCCGGCAGCGAAGACCAGGCGCCGGTGATCCGCATGATGGACCTCATTATTCGCGAGGCCCTCAAGCGCCGCGCCTCCGACATTCACATCGAGCCTTACGAGTCCGATTTACGGGTCCGGTACCGCATCGACGGGGCCCTTCAGGACGGATTTCACCCGCCGCCTAATATGCAAGGGTCCCTGATGAGCCGGCTCAAAATCATGGCCGATCTGAACATCACCGAGCGGCGCGTCCCCCAGGATGGAAGGTTCCGGGTCAAGACCGAGGGGCGAGAGATCGACTTTCGCGTGTCCGTTCTGCCGATGCAGTTCGGCGAGAAGGCCGTGCTGCGGGTCCTGGACCGTTCGAGCGTCCAGGTCGGGCTCGACAACCTCGGCTACAGCCCTGAAACCTTGTCCCGCTTCAAAGATGCCGTGAAGAAACCCTACGGCATGATCCTGGTCACGGGGCCGACGGGAAGCGGCAAATCGACGACGCTTTATTCCGTGCTGAACACGTTGAACACGCCGGACCGGAACATCATGACCATCGAGGACCCGGTCGAATATCAGGTGGAAGGCATCTCCCAGACCCAGGCCATGACCGAGATCGGGCTGACGTTCGCGAGCGGTTTGCGGTCCATTCTTCGCCAGAGCCCGGACGTCATCCTGGTGGGCGAGATCCGCGACACGGAAACGGCCGATATCGCGGTCAAGGCGGCTCTGACGGGGCACTTGGTGCTGAGCACCCTTCACACCAACAGCGCCTCCGGCGCTTTCACGCGCTTAGTGGATATGGGGATCGAACCGTTTCTGATCGCTTCTTCCGTGGTCCTCGTCACCGCGCAGCGCCTCTGCCGGAAAATTTGCGTGAAATGCAAGGAGCCGTATCAAGTTCCCAACGAGACCCTGGAACGGCTCAAGATCGACAGCGCCGTGATCAAGAAGATCAGCGCCTTTCACGGCAAGGGCTGCAAATTCTGCAACGAGACCGGCTACCGGGGCCGTATGGGGGTCATGGAGGCCTTGTGGGTGGATGAGGTCATCCGCTCTCTCATCCTGGAGCGTTCCTCCAGCGATGAGGTTCAGGAGGCGGCCCGGAAGGCGGGAATGAGGACGCTGTTCGAAAACGCCTTCGCCAATTTCGAGGCGGGGCACACCACGCTGGAAGAAGTCTTGAGAATCACGACGGAGGGCTGACCGCGGCATGCCGACTTACGCGTATCAGGTCAAAAATCAGCAAGGCAAGGACCTCACCGGACAGCGGGAGGCCGTCGACGTGAATGTCCTCATCCAGGAGTTGAAAGACCAGGGTTTCCTCATCATCAAAGTCCAGGAGACGAAGTCCCGCGCGGCCACCCGCAAGGTGAGCCGGGGCAGGAAAAGGATCAAGCTGGACGACCTGCTGGTTTTTTCACGGCAGATGGCGACCATGGTGGACGCCGGCATCCCCCTCGTCCAGACCCTGGACATCTTGTCCGAGCAGACGGAGAACCCAAGTTTCCGGAAGATCATCCAGACCATCAAGGGCGACGTCGAGAGCGGGAAGAATTTTTCGGACGGGCTGGAGACGCACCGCCGCGTGTTTTCCCCGCTTTTCATCAGCATGGTCCGGGCCGGCGAGACCTCGGGCACCCTGGACGAGATCCTGGACCGGCTGGCGACGTACCTGGAGAAAATGAGCAACCTCCAGAAAAAGATCAAGTCCGCCATGATTTATCCCTGCGTGGTCTTCGGGATCGCCATCACCATCACGACCCTGATGCTGGTCTTCATCATCCCCAAATTCGCCGAGATCTTCCAGTCCCTGGACGCGAAATTGCCGGCCCCCACGCAGATCCTGATCGACGTCAGCAACTCCGTCCGGAAGAACTTCCTGCTGGTGGTGGGATGCTCCATCGCGCTTTTCTTCCTCTTCCGCGCGGCGATCCAATCCCCGGGCGGCAGGGTCTGGTGGGACCGGTTCAAGCTGCGGATGCCCGTCTTCGGGGCGCTGTTTCTCAAGTCCGCGATCAGCAAATTCTCGCGCACGCTCTCGACGCTGGTGAAAAGCGGCGTCCCGATCCTGACGGCCCTGGAAATCGTCGGGACGACGGCGGGGAACCGGGTGATCGAGCTCGCGCTCACGGACGTGAAGAATTCGATCCGCGAAGGCGAAGGAATCGCGGGGCCCCTCGAGAAAAAGAAAGTGTTTCCCCCCATGGTGGTGCGAATGGTGGCGGTGGGCGAGGAGACCGGGGAGTTGGAGGAGATGCTGGTGAAGATCTCGGATTTCTATGACGCGCAGGTCGACGCCACGGTGGACGGCCTGAGCTCGCTCCTCGAACCCTTGATCATCGCGTTCCTGGGGGTGGTGATCGGAGGGATCGTGATCGCCATGTTCTTGCCCATTTTCAATTTGAGCCAGGCCATAAAAATGTGAGCGCCGGGGGAATCGCATGATCAAACCCATTCTGATCCGCAAATTGAGGCATTTGATCCTGGGCCGCCTGCTGATCGTGGCGGTCTTGCTGACGATGAGCGCGGTCCTGTTCGAGATGAAATCGCCGGTTTACTACGGCCTGCTGTCGTGCTTTCTCGCCGTGAGCGTGATCTATCTGGCCTGGCTCGCGATCGGCCGCCAGCTGGAAGCGCTGGTGCGGCTGCAAGTGGGGGTGGATATCGCCGCGATCACGCTCTTTGTCCATTACACGGGCGGCGTGGACTCCGTGCTGGCGACGCTTTACGTCCTGCCGATCCTGAGCGCCGGTTACGTTCTCCTCCAGAACGGACCCATGGCGGCTTCGGTCCTGAGCAGCCTCTTTTTCGTGACCACGGTCATCGCCGAATATTACGATTGGGTCCCCTCTTTTTTGCCGCCCGCGGACCCCTATTTTCAATTTCTCAAGGACCCGCTTTATTGCGGCTATATGGCCTATGTCCGCGTGACGATTTTTATCCTCATCGGGTTTTTGGGCGAATACCTGGTCCGGGTCGTCGGCCGAATGGAGCAGGATTTGAGAATCAGCGAGAAGTTTTCGTTGTTGGGGGAGATGGCCATGAAACTGGCGCATGAAATCAAGAATCCGCTGATGGCGATTTCGGGCTCGGTCGAGATCCTGCACGATGAACTGGCGCACAAGCTCGACGAGGACGACAAGCGCATGATGGAGGCGGTGGTCCAGGAGTCGCAGCGCCTCAAGGACTTGTTTGAACGGGTCATCGACTATGCGCGGCCGGAAACGCTGGACATCCAGAGAATGAATCTCCGGGAGGCCCTGGACGAGGTCTTCCTTCTCCTGGAGCCCTTTTTGGCCGGGGAGAGAAGGATCGACCTGGTCCGGGAAGACAAAGGCGAACCGGACCGGTGGGTCTATGCCGACCGGAACCGGCTCAAACAGGTATTCATCAATATTGTTTTCAACGCCTTTCAGGTGATGGCGTCGGGCGGGGAATTGAGCATTCGGACACGGGAGACGTCCTCCGAGACCCAAGTGATCTTCCGGGACACCGGACCGGGGATGAACCGTAAAGTGATGGACGATTTGTTCATCCCGTTCCGCTCGCACCGGAACGGCGGGACCGGGATGGGGCTGGCGATCGCCCAAAAGATCGTGCGCAGCCACGGCGGCCGGATCAAGGTCAAGAGCCAGCTGGGGCGCGGCAGCCTTTTTATCGTGTCGCTGCCGCACGTCAATTGAGGGAGGGACGATGAAAAACGAAACGTTGGCGAAGATCCTGATCGTGGACGACGAAGCGAACATCCTCCATTTCCTCAGCCGCGCTCTGGAAAAGAAAGGGTACACCGTCTATCCGGCCGCGAATGGGGCGGACGCGGCGGAGCGGCTGGAAAAGGTCAGGCCGGATCTGGTGATCGCCGACATCCTCCTGCCGGATGTGAACGGCGTCGAACTCCTGCGCAGGATCAAGAGCAAAGACCCGGAAGTCAATGTCATTTTGATCACCGCGCACGCCTCTCTCGACACGGCCATTTCGGCCATCCGGGGAGGGGCCTCCGATTACCTGGTGAAACCATTCAAGGTGGAAGAATTGTGCTCCGTGGTCCAGCGGGCGCTATCGAGCAAGCGGCTGGTGCCCGGCGCGGAAAAAAGAACCGGCGACCGTCCTTTCCTCGGCTCTTCTTCGGCCATGCAGGAAATCCGGCGGGTGATCCAAAAGGTGGCCGCCACGGACGCGACGGTCTTGATCACGGGGGAAAGCGGGACCGGCAAGGAGCTCGCGGCGAGGTCGATCCATTACGGATCCCCCCGGCAGAGGAAGCCCTTTGTGAGCATCATCTGCGCGGCGTTGCCGGAGAGCCTTCTGGAAAGCGAGCTGTTCGGCTATGAAAAGGGGTCTTTCACCGGGGCCCTCGCGACCAAGATGGGACTGATGGAATTGGCCGACGGAGGGACCTTTTTCTTGGACGAGGTCGGGGAAATCCCTCTCGCGCTGCAGGCCAAATTGCTGCGGGTCCTGCAGGAGCGGGAGATTCGCCATGTGGGCGGGCTCCACAATATCCCCATCGACATCCGCGTCATCGCCGCCACGGCCAAAGATTTGAAACGCGAGATCGCCGGAGGGAATTTCCGCGACGACCTTTTTTACCGGTTGAACGTGGTGCCGATACGCCTGCCCGGCCTGCGGGAGCGGCGGGACGATATTCCCGAAATGCTTTCCCATTACCTCGAACTTCACCGGCAGAAACACGGCCTGGCCGGCGATGTCCAAATCGACGAAGAGGCGCGTTCGTTCTTAAGAAACGAATACTCCTGGCCGGGGAATGTCCGGGAATTGGAGAACTTCACCGAACGTTCGATCATGCTTGCGGACGGAAACCGGATCGGGATCGAACTGGTGAGGAAATTGATTGCCCCCGCCGAGCAGCGCTCGACGGGGGCGGCCGCGCCTGAAGACGGAGGGGCGACGGACCTCAAGACCAAGACTGAGGCCTTTGAAAAACAATTGATCCAGGGGGTACTGACGGAAACCGGCGGCAACAAATTCCAGGCGGCCAAGCGCCTTCAGATCAGCCGCCAGAGCCTGCAGTACAAGATCAAGAAATATCAGCTGGAAAGAGAAGTCTGAGATTCCGTTTCCCGGCGGGCGAGAGACGGGTCCAGCTCGTAGGCCCGCTTCAGGGCAATGTCCGATTCCGCGGAGAGCCCCTTCTGTTTCAAGATCATCCCCAGATTGAACCAGGCCGAGGTGAAATGCTCGTCGAGCGTGAGCGCGTACTGAAGGGCCTCCACCGCCTTGTCGTAATTGCCGGAGCGGGAAAAACAGTCGGCGACGGCCACGTGGTAGTGAGGGTCGTAAGGGTCGAGCGCGAGGCTTTTCAGAAAACAGGAGTAGGCCTTCTCCGCGTCGCGGGCCAGATAAAAACGCCCGAGCTGATACCAGGACGAAGGATTTCGAGGGTTCAACTCCGTGGCCCGAAGGAAATATTTTTCGGCTTTCCCGGCATCGGTGCCGGATTCGATGATGCCCAGTTGGATATAGAACCGCTCGTCCCCGGGGGTCCTCTTCACGAACTCCAGGGCGCTTTCGCGTGCCAGGTCCAATTCGCCCTTGTCGATGTACATCGCCACCAGGTTCTTGGCGAACAGCGGATTGTTCAGCCCCAAACGGATGCCCTCCCGGATTTCCGCGATGGCTTGGTCCAAGTCGCCCGTTTCATACACCGCTTCTCCGTATTTGACGTGGGCCAGGGCATGCAGGGGATTCCTGGAAAGCACGTAGCTCCACAAGGTCTTGGAGTCCTTCCAGTGGGCGATTCCGGCCCGCGTTGTTTGGAAAAGAGGGATGAGGATCAGAAGTGGGAGGCCTAAGACGATAGCCCGCACGGCGGGCCGGGGAATGAAGCGGCCGGCGGCATGATGAAGAAAGAGCCCCGCCAGGCCCAGAGGGCCGATCAGAGGCAAATAAGTGTAACGGTCCGCCAGGGGGGCGCTCAGGGGGAATAGATTAAGCGTCGGCAGTAAAAGCAGAAGAAAAAAACAGCCGAAAAAAGTGCTCCGGCGGGAGCGCCAAAAATTCACCGCCAGTAGAATAAGAAGCGAGATCACGGCGGCGGCCGGAAGGCCGAAGCGGAGATCGCTCCAGCCGGCGGATTTCAGCGTGGGGTAGAGCGGGAGAAGATCGGACGGCCAGAAGATCTTCCGCAGATAACTGGACACGGTCCAAAACGGGACCACCGTAAAATTCAGACGGTCGTCACCGGGAATAGGGGCAAAGGCCTTTTCCGTCTGGTGAGCGATGAAAACCAGCGAGGCCTCAAGCAGGGAAAGCGCCAGGAACGGAATGGCGCGGAACACGGCTTCCGTCAGGCGCGTCTTGTGAAGCAGGGCATCGGCCAAAATCAAAACCAAGGGCAAGGTGACGGCCGTCGGCTTGAAGAACAGCGCGATGGCGAAAAAAAGAAGGGCCAAGGCGTACCAGCGTTTGGACTTCCGGTCCAGGAATCGCAAATAGGACAGGATCGACAGCAGGGAAAAGAACCCGGATTCCAGCGTTTTTTGCGAACTGATCCAGGCCACTGATTCCACCTGCAAGGGGTGAACCGCGAAAATGCAGGCGACAAAAAAAGCGGTCCACCGGGCGCCGGTCAGGGCGCGCGCCAGAGCATAGACCAGCGCTCCGTTACCCGCATGGAAAAGAACGCTCACGGCGTGGTAACCGAGAGGGTTCGAACCGAACCAGGCGTACTGGCAGGCGTAGCTTAAAAGGGTCAGGGGATGATAATTGGCGAATATGAGGCTGGTGAAAATCTTCTGGATCCGGTCCCAGGTCAGCGCATGAATGACTGGGTTCTGGAGCACGTACATATTGTCATCCCAGTTGGTGAATCCAAGCTGCAAGGCCGGTAAATAAAGGAACAACGATCCGGCGGCGATCAGTAGAGGGAGCAGCCAATCAAAACGGTCGGTGCGCGCGCCGGAGGCCATGCGGAGTAGTGTACACGAGTTCCCCGGGAATGTGAAAAAATTGCTAAAGCTTGATCAAGATGAACCGTTAACCAATCTATAAACGCAAAAATTTTTTACGGATGATCGGAAATTTTTACAAACTTCGGACTGAAAAGTAAGACCAGTATTTTCTGTAAGTTATTTCAATATAATAAATTACAGCGATTTTTAAATACTGGCATTGATTTTGTTTATCTCAAGTGAGAAAGGGGGTGCATGTAAATGTTTATCCGGTTGAATAGCAAGAAAGGTTTTACGCTGGTAGAAATTATGATCGTGGTTGCCATCATTGGATTGCTCGCGGCCATTGCGATTCCGAACTTGCTGAGAGCGCGCGTGAATTCGAACGAAGGCGCGGCCAAGGGGTCTTTGAGGACGCTCAGCACGGCTTTGGAAAGCTTCCGGGCGGCTCAGAACCCGCCTTCGTATCCAACTACGGCTCAAGGTTTGGCGACTTTGTCAGGTGCCAACCCTCCGTATATTGATAACACGTTGGGCGGCGGCACCAAGCAGGGATATGCTTTTGCTTATGTCTCTGCGGCGGCAAACACGTATTCGATTACGGCCACGCCCCAAACGGCTAACGTGACGGGTGTGAACACTTTCTTCGTGGACCAGAGCGGCGTGATTCGCTTCACCAACGCTGCCGGCGCTCCTGTCGAAGGCTAAGAGCTTCGGTTTTGCCCGGCCCTCCTGCAATCAGGAGGGCCGTTTTTTTTCAGGCCCGAAACCCTTATCGCTTTAACGGTAAGGGGATCGGGCCTTTTATCATATTTGCTTTCCCTCTGTTTTAAGGGCAAACTTTAAGTGATCTGAACGAACAGGCAAACTATTCGAAAGGATAGGGCCCCTCGCATACAAGGTGCGAGGGCGGCCGCCGAATCAATATGGGCCGGCCGGCAAAGCTGCGGGTCTAAGCCTGACAAGGTAGGACAGCCGGGTTACCGAATTCGGAAGGGGCGAGGCCTATTCTTTCGAATAGGCCCATTTTATTTATGGCAAAGATTACCGGGAAACGAAACCCGTGCGGCGGTTTTACTCTCTTAGAGCTGGTGATTGCCGCCGCCCTGTTGAGCATTGCCATCCTGGCTACCTCTTTCAGTATCCTCAGCATCACGGACATGACCGAGCTTTCCCGCGAGAAAATCGTGGCCATACAGGACGCCAACCGGGTGTTGGAGGAAATGCGTAACACGGTGAACACGTCCGCCGCGCTGCTGAGGTCGACGGATTGGACCGCCTGGGCCGCGGCCAATGTCGTTAACGCCAAAGGCGCCAATGACATCACTCTGAACCAGGAAAGCATCACCGCGGCTTTTCCGAACGCCGCCGGAAATCCCGTGGCGGTGACCCTCACCGTGAATTGGGTCCACCGGCAAAGGCCGTACGCCTATCAAATCATGACCAGCATGACGGACCGGACATGAAATCCAGGAGAGCGCGCGAGACGCGCGGAAGAACAGGGTACAGTTTGGTGGAGATGATGATCACGCTGACCGTTTTTTCGCTGCTGACGGTTTGCGCGGCCGGTGTCTTTGACGCTTCGCAAGAGTCGCTCAACTGGGCTTATCACAGTTTGACTCTGCAAAAAGAGCTGAGGCGCGTGTTGAACGTTCTCACGCAGGAAATCAGGGAATCCAGCGCCTCCAGCCCCAATCCGATCGTGGTGAGCGCCAATCGATTGGACTTCGAAATTCCGTCCGCGATTGTGGGCAACAACGTTACGGCCTGGACGACGGTCAGCTACACCCTGGGAGCCGACACGACGGTGCTTCGCACGGCGAACGGGCTGAACGAAATCATCGGTTCGAGCATCAACGGATTGAATTTCGTTTATCCCGTGAATGCCGCCACGGCGCCGCGGACCTTGCGGGTCACCGTGCAGGGGCAAAGGCAGACGCTGAAAAGAAATATCACCGAGAGCGCTTCGGCGGAAGTCGTCTTGAGGAATTGAGATGAAAAATCAGGAGAAGGGGATTATTCTGGTCTCTTTTGTGCTTTTGATGGCCGTGCTGTTCATCGGCGCCGGATCGTTTTACACCTTTGGGGCGGCCGATTATTTCGCGTCCGTGCGCAATGAATTCATGAATCAGGCCTTCTACGCGGCCGAAGCCGGGATCGATCAGAGAATCGTTGCCCTGTCTACCGGCGACCTGTCGGCGAGCTCGACGGCGACCGTGTCCGTGACGCCTTATGCGAGCTCCTACACGGTGACATGCGCCCCGTGTAGCGGCGCCGGAAACGAACTTTTGACGTCGACCGGAACGGTGACGGTGAACGGGGTCAACTATTCGCGGACCGTCCGCGTCACGGTCCAGCGGTCTCAACTGTTCACTCCGTCGGCCGCCGTCGCGATCAGCGGGATCGCCTCCACCAACGGGAATGTCACCGTGGACGGGCGCAACCACACGAGCGAGGGGGTGTTGACCGGCGCCCCGGGGGTTTACGGCATCTCGACTTCCAGCGACACGTTCAATCAAGGAGGGAATTCGAAAGTCGGCGGAAACGGTCTGGCCCCTTCGAACCCGGCCTTGCCGGCGAGTTATCAAGTCAATGCCCCCGCTTTGCCATCCACTCCGGAGGAGGTCTTGGGTCTCAGCCAGGGCGCTCTGGACAACTACAAAACCAGCACGCCTCCGACGGGCCCCTTCGTGGATCAGATTATTTACTTGACGAGCAGCTGGACGGGTGTCAATTTGGAGGACAGCTCGGGGATTTTGATCTGTCACAACTCAGCCGGGGACGCATTCCTGAAAGACATACACGGGAGATTTAAGGGGCTGATCATCACGGACGATTTGATTCACATCAACGGAGATGCCGAACTCATCGGCGCGATCGTGGGACTGAAAACCGGCGGCGTGACGCTCGGCAACGGTTCGGGGGAAGTCAAATTCAGTACCGAGGTGTTGGCCAATCTCCCGCTCGCGCGCTATCAAGTCACCTCCTGGGAAGATTCGAGGAATGACACGCTTTAAGGCGGCGCTGGCCGTTTTTTTGTGCCTGGCGGCATTGGGATCTCCGCTGCGGGGCGAAAACCCTTCTCAGGACGATTTTCAGAAGCATCTGAGCGCCCTCACCAATCGCGCCCGGATCTATGAACTCCGCGCCGCGGCAATGTCGCGGCTCATGCAAATCGATTCCGCCCAGGCCTACTCCGCGTTTCTGAGCCTGCTCGCCGATCCGGAAGAGGACCGCCCCTTGCGCGTCCTGGCATCGGAAAAAATGAAGGAAATCGATCCGGACCGCTGTCTGAACGACCTGGGCTCGCTATTTGATGACCGCGGGCAGGATTCGTTCGCCAGACAGATTGCCATCGGGGTTTTGGCATCGGGAAACGCCTTCGGCATTGAAAAGAAGATCCGTTCTGTGATGCATGATCGCGGCGAGGACCCGGCCATCCGGAATTACGCCCTGGGTCTCTTCGGACGGGGGAGCGCCCCGGACAAGGTCCCCGTGCTGCGCTCCTTCGTGACGGACAAGACCGAAACGCTGGCCGTAAGAAACAACGCCCTCTTTTCGCTGGAAGCTCTCGAGGACCGCGCCTTTGTCGAAGAATCCGTTCGCTCGATTCTCCTGGCCGGGTCAGAACCGGACGAGTTCCGGAAAAATTGCGTCCTCATCGCCGAAAGGCTGGGCCAGCCTGAACTGTTCAATGTTTTGGCCTCCGTCGTGGTCAGCCGGCGCAATTCCGCCGGACTCAAACGCCTGTCGCTTTCGGCGCTCAAAAGAGCCGGGGAACCCGGGGTCTTGGAGCGGTTGAAACAAGCTTATGCCTATGAAACGGATCCGGCCCTCTCCCGGGAAATCCAGGACACCATAGAATCCATTCAGTCCCGCGACACAACCGCCGATAAATAATCTATCGTAATACTCCTATGCCAATCGATTGGAACTTGATCAAAGAGCGGATCACAGCGCTCAAAACCCCCGCGCGGCCGAAGGAATCGGTCATCGGTTTAGATTTTAACCACAACCGGCTGGTGGCCGTGGAGGTGCAGAAGCGGGGAGCGAAGGTGTCGCTCACCCGTTTGGCCGCGCAGGATTTCGGCGAGGCCAAAGAGGGGCCGCGGCCGAAGAACGTTCCCCTGATCCCCTGGGGCAGCGGCCGATCCCTCGGGCCCGCGATTGCCGCCCTGATGGCGCGCGAAAAAGTGCCTTTTCAGGCCGTCCACATCGCTCTCTCGGGACCGGTCGTTCTGACCCGTTTCATCCAATTCCCGAAGATGAACCTCAAAGAATTGCGCGCCGCGATGAAGTATGAAATCGAAAAATACATTCCGTTCGAGGCCAACGACGTGATCGCTGATTTCCATATCCTCGGCGATGTCCCGCAGGACAAGCGGAACATGAAGGTCATTCTGGTCGCGGCCAAAAAAACAGAGATCTTTTCCCTGATCGAAGCGCTCAACAAGATCAACCTCAAAGTCCGGGTGGTGGACATCCAGGCCTTCGCTTGTTACAACGCGTTCACCGCGATACATTCGGGAGAGCTCAAGGGGATCACGATCCTCCTGGACATCGGTTACGAGACCTCCTCCCTGATGATCCTCGCGGACAAGGAACCCGCGTTCATCCGCGAGATTTCGATCGGAAGCGCCGACGTCATCGAGGGGTTCAAAAAAAAGATCGGTTACGAGGATTCCGGAAGGGGAGGCGGCTTCGACCTCTCGATTCAGGCCAAAGTCCAGGACGCCCTGTTCGCGGATTCTGTCGAGCCTCTCTTGTCTCAAATTCGCCTGTCGATCAACTATTTCATGAATAACAATCCGAAGGCGGACCTTCCGGGGACCGTTTACTTGAGCGGGGAATTGTCGGAAATGCCGGAGTTTCAGAACCAGATGAAAACGCATTTGGATTTGACGCCGCGTTTGTGGGATTGTCTGGCCGCCGTCGATGTTCAGCCCGAGGTCTCCCAGTCGAATTTGGCGGCGTTCCGCTCCCTGTTGCCGGTGAGCATCGGGCTCGCCCTGAGGTCCGGTTGATCCCATGATCCTGATCAATCTGTTGCCGGAAGAATTCGTCGAAAAGAAGGTCGTCCTTCCGCTGCCCCTGAAAGAGATCGGCATCGGGCTCAACGTGCTGCTGCTCGTCATTTGGGGGCTGGCGGGACTGCGGGAAGGGGGCGTTCGCAAAGAGCTCGGCCGGGTGGAGACGGAGCTCAGCGGGATGGCGGCGGATCTCGCGGCCGCCGAGCAAGTCGCCAAACAGCTCAACGAGAACCTTCTCCCCAAAAAGAATTTCCTCGATTCTCTTAAAAAACCCGAGTCGCAATGGGACCGGGTGATGAATCTGATCAGCGACGCGCTTCCGGACGGGATGTGGCTTTCGAGCCTCACCCTTTCGGAGTCCCCTCAAGTGACGGTGCGCCTAGAAGGCATGGCGAAATCGTTGAAGGACCGGTCCTCGGTCAGCATGATCGGGGATTTTGTGGCCGGGCTCAAGGGCAAGCTCGAGGAACTCTCGTCGGTCCATTTCGGCCAGGAGACCTTCACCCAGGAAAAGGAGCTGGAGCTGGAACGCATCACCCAATTCGTCGTGGAATTCCAAAAAAAGGGGACGGCGAATGCTTAATCTCTCCGATTTCAAGGCCCTGCTGTCGATCGACCGTAAAATGATTCGGGACCTCTCCGTCATCTACGGCCTGGCGGCGCTCTTGTGCTTCGCCTTCATCGCCCCCTCCTGCTCGCGCGCCGACGCGAACAAGGGGCGATTGACGCAAAAACGGGCGGATTTGACGCGGGGGCGGGCGCGCATTTCCGAGTCGCTCCGGATGCAGGGAAGCCGCGACATCTATTTGGACGAGATCCAGGCTGCCGAAAGCCGGTTTTTCCGGGAGGAGGAAATGTCCCGTTTGATGGGCATCGTTTCCGAAATGGCTAAGGCGCACAAAGTAAATATGACCGCATCCAAGCCTGTGCAAGAGGCGGGGCTGAAGCCGGCCGCGCCGGCCTTGCCGCTACCGGCGGCAAAACCTGCTGTCCCCGCCGGGGGTCTTCCCGTTGCTTCTCAGACGCCCGAATTTTATAAAGAGCAGAAATTCGAGATCGAATTGACGGGAGGATATCATTCTCTGGGCGCGTTTTTGAGCGACTTACGGAAGCATCCGAGAATCATGCACGTGCGAAAGCTCAAGGTGCTCGGGTCGCCGGAAGGGAAACGCGAACACGAGATCTCCCTCACCTTGTCGGTGTATTCGAACGGCGAGGTTCGTAAATGACGGCGTTGAGGAATTGCGGATGGGCGGCAATGTGTCTCTTGTTGTTCGCGGCCGGAGTCGTTCGCGCTGAAGTGACGGACGATTTCACCTATGACAGCCATGGCAAACGAGACCCGTTGATTCCGTGGAAATCCGAGCCTCAGATTCAGGAGGCGGAAGATTTGACCGACCTGAAAATCGAGGGGATCATTTTCGACCCGGAGCGCGGCTCCTATGCCATCCTGAACGGCAATGTGGTCCGGGAAGGGGAGTCCTTGGG
>JACQVP010000113.1 GCA_016209715.1 Candidatus Omnitrophota bacterium | reverse complement strand
TTATTTATTCTATATAGAAGGTTATAACATAGCTGACTGATTGAGTCCAATATTAAGAGCGGTGTGTGACAGACACAAAATATTATAAACAAATGGGTTAGAGATTCTACAAGCGAAAAAGCAGAACCCCTACAAAGCGGAAAAGAGGATTATACGGAGAAGGATTCCCCGCACCCGCAGGACTTTTGGGCGTTGGGATTGACGAACTTAAAGCCGCGACCTTCCAAGCCGTCGTGAAAATCGACCACGGTGTTGTCGAGGTAGAGATAACTTTTGGGATCGACAATGACTTTGAGGCCTTCGACTTCAAAAACACTGTCTCCCTCGCGGGGGGTGTCAAAACCCATGGCATAGCTCAAACCGGAGCAGCCGCCGCCCTTCACGCCCAGACGGAGGCCGAGGCCGGGAGCGGGCTGTTTTTCCAGAATGCGTTTCACTTCACTCACCGCGAGAGGGGTCAAGCTCACCATGTAAAAAATCTCCTTCGTTAGAAATTATACTATATTTCGCGCCCAGTATGCGCCGGATTTTCTTTCGCCGCCGCCGGTCCGCGGGTGAGGCCGTAAATGGGCGACTGGGCGCGTATCTTTCGCACCGCTTCCGCCACGCGCTTCACCGTAAAATCGATTTCCTCTTCCGTGTTGAAACGGTGGAGACCGAAGCGGATGGAGGTGTGCAAAAGGTCTTCTTCCACGCCGATCGCCTTCAGGACATGCGACGGTTCGGGGTTCGCGGACATGCACGCCGCTCCCGAAGAAACGGCGATTTCCTTTTCGAGCTCGATCAAGAGCGATTCCGCCTCGACGTAAGCGAAACTGACGTTCAGGTTGCAGGCGAGCCGTCTCTCCATCGAACCGTTGATGAAAACGGAATCGAGCGAATCAAAAAGGCCTTTCCGCAGTCTTTCCCGAAGAGAAAGCAGCCGCGCGGAATCGGCCGGCACTTCTTTCTTTGCCAGCGCGCAGGCGGCGCCGAACCCGGCGATCCCGGGGACATTCAGCGTCCCGGAACGGAGCCCGCGCTCATGCCCGCCGCCGTCGATCAGCGGCACCAGGCGGACGCGGGGGTTCTTCTTGCGCACGTAAAGCGCGCCGACCCCCTTGGGACCGTACATTTTGTGGGACGACAGGGACATCAAATCAATCCCCAGCTCTTCCACCCGGAGCGGAATTCTTCCGCAGGCCTGGGCCGCGTCCGTGTGGAACAACACGCCGCGCTCCTTTGCCAGACGGCCAATCGCGCCAATGTCCTCCAGCACGCCGATTTCGTTGTTGGCGGCCATCACCGAAATTAAAATGGTGCGGTCGTTGATCGCCACGCGAAGCTCCTCGAGATCGATCAGGCCCTGCCGGTCGACCTTGAGACAGGTGACCTCGTAGCCCTTCCGCTCCAGGGCCTTGCAGGAATCGAGGACGGCCTTGTGCTCAATGGCGGTGGTGATGATGTGATTGCCGCGCTCCCGGTACATTTCGGCCGCGCCCTTCAGCGCCAGATTGTCCGATTCGGTGGCCCCGCTCGTGAAAATGATTTCCTCGGCGGAAGAGGCGCCGATGAGGTCCGCCGCCATTTCCCGCGCGTCTTCCACCGCCTTGGCCGCGCGCCGGCCGTAAAGATGAAAACGGCTCGAGGCGTTGCCGAATTCCTCCTCGAGAAAAGGCTTCATGGTTTTGAGGACCCGGGGGTCCACGGGAGTGGTTGAATGGGAATCGAGGTAAATGGGGAATTTGATCATGACGGTGGTGCCGCGCGAGGACGCCGTCAGGCGGTCTTCGCTTGGAGGGGAATCAGGTCTTTGTGGACCGTCGCCTCGTCCCGCAAAAGCACGTCCAGCGTGATGCGGGAAAAAAAGTCGTCGATGAGAACCTTCAACCGGTGCCAGATCGGGCGCAGGCTGCAAAGATCGAAATGCTTGCAGACGATCCTTTCGCGCACTTGAGGGCTGCAAAAAGTCTCGTAGACGCTCTCCTCCAGGGCTTCGATGACTTCGCGAAAGGTGATTTGGGAAGGCTCTTTGGCCAGAAGATAACCGCCGTGCGCCCCCTTGACGCTCTTGATGATGCCGGCTTTTTTGAGCTTCAGGAAAAGCTGTTCGACGTAATCCTTGGACATCTCTTCCTGTTCCGCGATGGTGGTCACGGAAACGGGTTTGCCGCTATCGTTGCGGCAGAGTAGTTTGAGGCAGATGAGGGCGTATTCGCTTTGAGTGGTTAATCTCACGGTCAAAATCCTTTCCGTAAAAAGATGAGTAGCTCAATCATACAATAGCAGGGATTATTTATCAACTTATTTGCCGAGTCCTAACTCTTTGTCTGCGTGTGAGTAGTGCCGGTTGAGGTTTTAGTTTCCAGGCGCCGGCGCAGGAGCAGGGCGATGGCCCGGATGAAGGCCTCCGGGGAGCCTTCCAGCAGATACAAGCGAGGATAGTGCGAACCCAGCTGCAAAGCGGTGATGATGTAACATCCGCTCAAGAAAGCCCATAGATCGGTGCTGGCGAGGAGGTCGTCCAGGGTGGTCTCTTCGTATTGTTCGATCCCCATGATGGTATTGAAGATCCGGTTCAGACCCTGGATCCCGAAGGAAGCGGATTCGGCGTCCATCAGCATGATGACCGCGCGGCGAAGGCGGGGCTGTTCGATCACCTGCTCCAGTAATTCCAGGGCGTTGGCTTTGACGTGTTCATTCGGGTCCTTGAGGGAATAATAAATCGTCCGGACGTCCTCCGGACGGGCCATGAGACTCAAGAGAAGCAGGATTCTTTCGATCGTCTCGTAATAACGCTTCTCCTGCGCGATCACGAAGGGATCTTCCGCTGGGCCTCCTTTGAGCCCTTCTTTTTCACGGGCCTGCTGATACAACTGAAGGAGGCGGCGGCTCAAAAAGGCCTGGGAAATTTCACGCTCCATTTCGCGCGCGACCATGACGGGGTCAGCGGAAATTTCCGACACGCGCAAGCGCATCTCGGCCAGGCCGTGGATGGCGCGGTCCCGGGTCCAGGGATCCGCATCGGAAATCATTTTCACGAGGTGCGGCACGGCAGATTCTTTCCCGTCCACAGCCAGCAGGACCGCGAGCTGCCTCCGGATGACCACGGGCAGGGACTTTTCATCGGCCAGCCGGAAAAGAAGGAGCAGCAGGGTGTCGTTCTTCCTCACCGTCTCCCGGATGTCCGCCAGCGCCCCTTCCCGCCGGATGACGTCCCGGGTCAGCCACCCGAGCGCCTGCACCAAAAGCGGCCGGAGCGAAGCGTCCAGATTCCATTCCGCCAGATATCGCCGGGCCGTGGCCTCCGGGTCGAGCGCGGCACTGAGGGAGCCGGCCGTTTCGATCAAGACCAGCCGGGTCCGCTCGCGAAGATCGTCCCTGCGGCCGTGAAGCAAAATGGCCGCGGCCGCGGCGATCCTCAGGGAGGGCTCCGGATTGGCTAAAAATCCTTCCATGGCATCCGCGTCGGATTCGCCGTAAGCGGCGAAAAATTGCAGGGCCTCTCCCGCTCCCGAGCCGCTCATTTCGCGCGATTCGAGAAAACCGCGGATCTCTTTCCGGAGATTCGACGCGGCCTGCGGCGCGATTTGCTGTGACACAAGCACCCGCAGATCGGAGGCCGGGGCGCCCGCGCGCGAGGCGACCTCCGAGAGAAACGAGGCCTCGGAGGCCAAGTTGTACAGGTGCACGGCGGTCTGGACATTCTTCTCGTCCCGGACCCCCTGTTTCAACAGGCCGTAGACCAGCCAGGCTTCGGAACCGGCGATGGTGCGTTCGAATTTTTCGGGCAGGTCCTTTTTCAGGAAATCGCGCAGGGCATTGACGTATTCGGAGCGCATGACCCAGATGACGTAGAGCCAGATCGCGATGAGGACGAGGGAAATTATGCTCAGGGTGCGGACGTTGAAATGGAGCGTGTTAACGAAGAGGAGGATCAGGATGCTCCCCAGGGCCTTGGCGATCCGGTAACCGACCATGTCGATGAACGGCTTGACCCGGTAGCGCACCTCCCGGAAGATCGGCAGATAAAGGACTTCTTTGCTCGACTGGTTGAGGGAATAATTCACGCTCCCGTCGTAAAGCATGGCGAAGACGGCCGACCAGAGGGCCGGATGCGCGAGGATGGTGACGGACCCGAAGGCGAGGCCCACGGGCAGAAGAAAGAGCGCGGTGCCGACCCCGAACCGGCGCAGCATGAAACTGGTGAGGAAAAATTGCACGAAGAGGGAGAACCCGTTCAGCCAGGCGAAAAATTTGCCGAAGAACGCGGTCCGGGCGTCGAGACCGACGACGCTGGCCTGGACGATGTTCTTGAACTGGTAATCGACCAGCGTGGAGACGACTTTGGCAAGGCAGACCAGGCCGACAAGGAGCACGAGGTAACGCTTCTGGTAAATCAGCCGGATCACTTCGCGCGTGGATTGCCGGCCGGAGGGGGACTCGGCCTTGTGCTTCTCCGCGGTCAGGGTGCGGCCCTGCTCCACTTCCCAGATGATGTTGATGATGAGCGCGCAAAAAGCCAGGATGAACGCCGCCACGAGCAGCAGTCCGCGCGTGCCCACGATTCCCACCAGGGACTGCGTGATCACGCCGCCCATGATGCCGCCCAGGATCCCGCCTCCCCCGACGAACCCGAATAGCCGTTTGGCCTCGCGGGAATTGAACAGATCGTTGGCGTAAAGCCAGAATTGGGTCACCGTCATCACGGAAAAAATCGAGACCCAGATGAAAAAAACACCGGCGACCCACTTGTGCTCCGAATGGGAAAGCCACCAGAACACGACGAGATTGCTCACAAAAAAGATGACGGTAGAAGAAAGCAGGACGTTTTTCTGGACGCGGTCGGCGATCTTGACATAGACCCAGACCACCGCGCTCAGGACCACGATGGTCAGGAGCCAGACGTAGGGGAGGTTTTCCGCGCCGTATTTATCGATGAAGACCGAGTCGCGGACCGGCTTGAGGATGTAGTAGGAGGTGATGGTGAGGAAGAAATATCCGAACATGAGGAGGCACTTGGTCCACTCCTCTTTTTTTATTCGGACGATGGGTCGAAGGAGAAGGCGGAAAAAATCGCCGACCATGACGGGCCGCCCCGTCAAGGCTTGCGCCGGATACGCGTGAGTTTTAGCCCCTCAGCGGCATCTTTTTGCAACGTCAATTCGACGGGCTTGGCCCATTTGCCCTCGGCGTTGCGGGACTGGAGGCACAGCACGAACGTTTCGGGAAGACCCGCCAGCGCCGAGTCCTGGAGAAGGACCGAAGGGCCGCTTGACTCGCCCTTGAGAGACGATCCATGGACGGCGTACCGGTAAGCGCGGGGCGCCGGGTCCAGGCGGTAATGGCTGACGAGATCGGTGCCTTCGACGCGCACGCCGCCGGCCTCGCGCTTGATCACGAACCGGTCCGCAGGCGTGCTTTTGCCGAACCAGTACTTCCCGATCAGGTCGCGGCGCTCGGTGAGGAGCTTCGTGAGGAGACGGCCGGCTTCCCCGTCGGAGAACTCCGCGGTCTGGACCAGGGCCGCGATGTCCTCGTCCGTAAATGACATGACGATTTTCGCCGCCCAATACCCGTCGCTCGCGGTGAGATCCTTGAAGGCGTGATAGGGGATCTGGTTCTTCCACTTGCCGGGATGGAAATAGCGGTTGTCGAAATACCCGAGGCTGGGGTCGGTGACCGTCCGGTCATTTTCGTCCCAGCGTTTCTGCCACGGCTTCTTCCAGAAACCCAGCGCGAAAACGGACTTGAAAAACTCGCCGAAATCAAAAAGGTACTCGTGCCCGAACTGGGGCGGTTTGGGGTCATAGCCCGCGCTGCCGAGCGTGGAGCTGTAATCGATCACGTAATGCTTCAGGACTTCCTTGCCGCCGACGGTCTCCACGACGTCCAGGGTGTTGCCCGTGCGCATGTCGTAATAATCCACCCAGGAGCAAAACACCCGGATGGCCCGGATCTCGCGCAGAAAACGGTGCGGGACGGAATCGTTCGGGTCGTTTTTCCGGTGGCCGTCGATATGAAAGGGCCCCTTGATCTTGCCCTTGAGCAGGGAGCTCGCGGAGGCGCGGAAGGAATCGTCCGTGTTCCGGGCCACGAAAAGCAGCAGTTCTTCGACTTTGTCTTTGGTCAGCGGCTTTTCAAAACCGGTGTCGTCGTAATAGCGGGCGTCCGGGGCGACCTCCAGGTCTTCGAGGTTGAATTTCACGAGGTGATAGGCGGGAACATTGTAGCCGGCGGCGTGGAAAATGCGGGAAGAAACGGCTTCGGCGGCGGTCGACATTTCCGGATAATCGATGGGATCGAACTTGAGCAGGAAATCATTGCCCGCGGAGTCGCGCACGAAAAACCCGGTGTTCACGCCCTCGCCCTTGCCGCGAATGACGGTCCATTTGCCCCGCGCGGGGGCCGGGCCCTTGGGCCCCTCTTTCAATTCCGCTGCGGACAGGGACTTGCGGCCGTGACGGTTGGTGAAGAAAAGAGAGTCCGGGACTTCCTCGTAAATGTTGACGTTCCAAGCCTCGGGCTTGGTGAAAGTGATCTTCCGCGCCAGGTCCCGGAGCCGGAGAAATTGCACGCCCTCTTCATAAAAGACCTGGTCAAAAATGTCCGCGTAAAGGCTCTGCTTCGTCTTTCCGATCTCCTCCGCGTTGACGGACTGGAGCGGAAGCGCCTCTCCGGTCTCGGCATGGACGGGAACCGGCCCCCAGGCCAGCGTTCCCGCCAGGGCCGCCGCCAAAACCCGCCCCGCGGCCGTCTTAAAACGGCGTATTGGATCTCGCATAAACATTGATTCCCTCATCGCTCCGGGCGATTTCCAGGGAGAGGATGGCCTTCCGCAGCACCTTCAAGCGAAAGCCGCCGCCCACGGATTCCCGGAAATCTTTCCATTGAAATTCGCTGATCTCATTGAACACCTGGCCCTCGTCCCAGAAGGCCACCGCATCCAGCGAAAAATCGCGGTATTGCCAGACCAGGTATCGGTACTCCAGATTCATCAACAACAGGCTCTCGCCGAAAAAACGGTTTTTCTGAAACCCGCGATGGGTGTCGCCGAGACTGGGGTAGACCCCGTAGCCTCCGAGCCGGGCCAGGTCAAAAAAAGGAATCTCCTGGTCATTCAGTTCATCGTTGTGCTCGCCCACGAAGCGGATGCCGATCACCTGACGCTCGGAAAAGACCTCTTTATAACGGGCCGCCTCGCCGCGGTATTTGAAGTAGCCGAAATCATAGCCGTCCACGCCTTCGGTGTAGGAGATCTGCACGCGCTCGAAGCCGCCTTTGTGCGGGTCATCGGGAAAATCGCGCGTGTCGTGGGCGAGCTCCGAGCCGATGACCAGGAAATCCCCGCCGCGCGCGCCCGCGATATTCTTGTCCAGCTTGCCCTTGCCTTCGTCGCCGCCGTCTTTGATGTTGGCGACTTTATACGCGGCGCGGAACTTGAGATCGAGATCGAGAGTCAGGGAATATCCCGCGCGGGTCTCGAGGGTCGTGATCTCGGATTTGAAAGTCTGGCTGTCTCCCCGAGAAGTGTTGGGGCCGATGCCGAAGAAATCCTCCTCGGGCCGCTCCTCGAAATTAAAATAGAAGGAACCGTAAGGCCCGATCTCGTTCAGCTTGTCCATTCCGACCTCGGTGTAGACGCGGAAAAGCTCGTTGCTCGTCCAGGCGACGCCGGTCTTCATTTTGAGATAGGGGAGGTTTCCTTTCTGGTGCACCAGCTTGACGAGGTCGATGTCCACTCCCGCCCCGAAATCGCCGAAATTGGCCATGTTCTGGAGCTTGGGGTAGATCCCGTAATCGGTCAGCCGGTCGTAGATCCATTTGATCTTGTCATCGATGTGGTAATGCTCGATGGTGTAGAGGGTCTGGTCCATCCCCATCCGGATCACGTCGAAAGGAAAGGCCAGAAAACCGAGGCTTTTTTCGGTGAGGGTCTCGCGCTGTTTTTGCCGGGGGAGGACGCGGGTGTAGGCATCGTATTCGCCCTGGGCGAATACGAAAGGAGGCGTCATGGTAAATAAGAAGGCCGCAAGAATGCCTGCGACCGCCGTGCGCTCTCCGTTCAAACGCTTCATCATTGGGATTCTCATAGGTCTACTTCTTATCGGTCGAAACCGCGTCTTCCTTTAAGGACTCTTCCAGGCGCCGGAGTTCGTTCAGCAAAACATCCCGCATGGGATAGGTGCGCCCGTCTTTCAGCCGCACCAGGTAAAGCTCGCCCGAAATCGAAGAACGGGTGGCAATATTGTTGATGAAATCATGCGCGGTAACGATCCGGGCCACCTTGCGCCGGTACTTCCAAACCAGGTGCGCGCTGGAGCGGGGACCATTATAAGGGACCCCGTTGCGGATAAAAGAATAGGGGGATTTCTTGATTTTTTCAATCAAAAAATCTATTTTGAGCCGCTCCAAAGCCCCCGGATTTTCTAAGACTTCCGTCATTTTGGAGTAAACCGGGCTCGTCCGCGTTTCGTTCTTGGGGCAGAAATAGACATCTTCCGGCGTGACGGTGCGCGCGCGAAGAAAACCCGAGGCGCCGAAAGCGGCTGACAAGAGGAGTAAAACCAGGGCAAGTTTGGGTATTTTCTTCATTCGCGGAAATCGAATAAAGGGCAAGTATAGCAATCTGCGAATTTGAAGTCAACGCCGGGCAGGAACGCGATTTAGGCGGGATTGACGGCTACGGGAGCGTAGTGGGCGTCGGCGCCGGCTTTCTCTTTGGCGGGGGAGTTCTCCGAAAGGGACTTTTCGAGCGACCTTACCTGCAGGGCGGCTTCCAGGCTGAGAAGCTCATTGTCCAGCATGCATTTCAGGTTCTCCCGCCGGCCGTCCGGCAAAATGACCTCGTAAGGCCTGCCGCTGGCCTTGGACCCGTCCGCCACCCGGTTCACGAAATCATTGGCCGTCAGAATGGGCGCATTCCGGTATTGGGGATGCGTCCTCTTCCAGCGGAGCCATTGCATGGCCTGGCTCCCGCTGTAGCGGCTGCCGTTGCGGATGAATTTGTAGTCGGAACCATCCACGCAGGAGAGGAGATATTGGATCTTATTTTCTTCCGAAACGTCGGCGTGCTCGTGCATGAAGATGCTGAGACGTTCATGCTGGATTTGGCTGTGGGTGAGGTAAAGCCGCTGACTCACGGGGTCGAATCCAACCCCTGTCTTTTCTGAACGGACAGTTCCGCAACCTGATAAAATTAAATAGGTTACGATAATAGAAAGGAGCGAAAAATGGAACTTTCGGTGCTCCCCGGCGTGCATTTAAAACTGACCTCCTTAACAGCTAGAAATGTAACATGTGCGCGGGACAATTACAATTCAGCGGTGTAACGGTTACGCGGGCATCTTCTTATTTAAATTTTACGGATTTGGCCGGGAAAAGTGAAGAGCAAAGCGCAAAAAAATGGAAAAATTTTAGAGTTCCAGCGCTTTTTCGAAATGCGTCAGGCAGGGCGATACGCCGGGCAAGGGAATGAGGACGGAAAGCACGTCAAATTGCACGTCGCGGTCCTCGAGACGGCGTTCTTTGAGAAAACAAGAGGCGACTTGGTAGAGTTTGCGGGTTTTCCGGGCGTCAACGGCCTCTTCCGGCGCCCCGCACGCATGGCTCCTGCGCGTCTTGACCTCGACGAAGGTCACGGTCCGCTCCTTGGCCACGACCAGATCGATTTCTCCCAGCCGCGTGCGGTAATTCCGGGCCAGGATGCGGTAACCTTTCCCGAGAAAAAAGCCCTCGGCCAGCCGTTCCCCTTCCTGCCCCAGCGCGATCCGGTCACCCGGCATCGATGACGAGCTCCTGGCCGTCTTTCCGGATCGGGCGGAAGCTTTGGCGATGGTAAGAGGAAGGGCCATGCTTTTCGAGAAGTTCGAGGTGTTCGGGAGTGGGGTAGCCCTTGTGCTGATGGAATGAAAACGCCGGCTCGAGTTCGTGGTAGGCGAGCATGATCTGGTCGCGAATGACTTTGGCGACGATGGAAGCGGCCGCGATGCTGGCGGAGAGGGCGTCCCCGTGGACGATTTCCATCTTGGGGCCTTGAAACTCAAGACGCATGGGGCCGTCGACGAGCAGGGCCTCGGGCGCGCAAGGGAGCCGGCTGATCGCCTGCCTCATCGCCTCCCGCGAGGCCTGGTAGATATTGATCTCATCGATCCGGCGCTCCGAAACGAGGCCCACTCCGACCCGGCACGTGGTCACGATCCGCGCGAAAAGGCTTTCCCTCCGGGCCGGTTCGAGCTGTTTGGAGTCGTTCAGCCCGCGGATCCGGGCCTCCGGATCGAGGATGACGGCGGCGGCCACGACTGGGCCCGCCAAAGGGCCCCTTCCCGCCTCGTCGACACCGGCGACGTCCTTCAGGCCCTGCCCCCAAAATCTGCGCTCGAAATCGTAGAGGGATCTCGGCACGGAAGTTTAGGCTTCTTCGGCTTTGGCTCTCAGAGAATAAAGTTTGGCCCGCTTGAGCTTCTTCCCGCTGGACTGCAGCACCACCACTTTGTCCACGAGGGGGGAGTGCACCGGGAAAATTTTTTCCACGCTATAAGCACGGTCGGAACGAAGCACCGTGAAAGTGGCCCCCGTCCCGCGCCCGCGGCGGCGGATCACGATCCCCTCAAAGGCCTGGAGACGCGACTTGTCGCCTTCCTGAATGCGCTGGAACACGCGGACCTTGTCGCCGACCTGAAACTTGGCGACGTCCTTTTTCAAACTGTCCTTTTCGATCAACTCGATTGCCTTCTTCATTTTCATCTCGTTTGCCCTTTCGCTGGTGAAAACCTCATGATTTATGATTCAATTTGTGCCACAAATCGGGGCGCCTTTCCCGGGTCCGGGCCAGCGCCTGTTTCTTCCGCCATTCTTCGACTTTCTTGTGGTCGCCCGAGAGAAGAACGTCGGGGACCGTCATCCCGCGGAATTCCCGCGGCCGCGTATAATGCGGATATTCCAGCAATCCTTCCTGGAACGATTCGTGCCGGATCGAGTCCTGATTGCCGACGACCCCCGGCACGAGCCTCACCAGGCTGTCCGCCACGCACATGGCCGGCAATTCGCCCCCCGTCAGGACGAAATCGCCCACCGAAATTTCCCGGTCCACGTAATGTTCGCGAACGCGCTCGTCCACGCCCTCGTAGTGCCCGCAAATCAGGATCAGGCGTTTCCGGCGCGCGAGTTCCCAGGCCAGGTCCTGGCTGAAACGCTCCCCCTGCGGGGACAGGAGCACGACCTCGGCGCCCGGCTTGGCCTTCAAATGCTCGAGCGCGTCGTGGATCGGCTCCACCATCATCACCATTCCTGCGCCGCCGCCGTAAGGCTTGTCGTCGCAGGAGCGGTGCTTGTCCCGGGCCCAGCGCCGTAAATTGTGGACCTTGATTTTCACCAAGCCCTTTTCCTTGGCCAGCCGGATCATCGATTCCCGGAACGGGCCCGCGAACATTTCGGGGAAAAGCGTGAGAATCTCGATCGTCAGGGCCGGCTCTTTGCGCGGCGCCCGGCTCATGCTCAGGCCTTGCGCTTCTTCATCCGTTTCACGAGGCTCTTCACGCTCTCGGAAACCTGGGCGCCCTTGGAGACCCACTGCTTCAGACGGGCCTCGTCGATCTTGATCTTCGCCGGCTCGCAGTTCGGGTCGTAGTAACCGAGGTTCTCGATGAATTTCCCGTCCCTCGGCATGCGGATGTCCGCCACGACGACGCGCCATTGAAGCCGTTTATTCGTTCCCACTCTTTTCAATCTCACTCGAACCATA
>JACQVP010000112.1 GCA_016209715.1 Candidatus Omnitrophota bacterium | reverse complement strand
TTTTATGGTTGGCGATGGTAACTTTTTCATTGGCAGCCATGAAAGCGTTGGAATCAATCACCCAGCCCTGGAGTGCAAGGACCTTAGCGGTAATCCTCGGATTCATGGTTTCTTTATCTTCTCCCGCGAATGTCCGGGCCGATTCGGGCCCGGTTTGGACCCCCCTCAAAGGAAAGCATTTCATTGTTTATATGGAGGCGGAGTCCGGGCGCGCGGGGGCCGAGTTTCTGTATTTTGGCCAGAGCGTGCTCAAGGAGGCGGAAAAGCATTACCAGAAAATCGCCTCCGCCATCGGTCATTCCAGCTACCAGGACCCGTGGCTGTGGGACCGGCGCTGCGCCGTTTATATCTACGCCAGCAAACGTTCTTATCTTAAAGGGGCGCGGATGCCGGGATGGTCCAACGCGGCTGCCAGCTTCGAGAACGTCCCGACTATCCGCGCCTATCTCGGTGCCGACGACTTTCTGGGGACGCAGCTGCCTCATGAGATCACGCATCTTCTCATGAGGCAGTTCGTCGGCGTCGGCAATGCCAGCGTGCCCCGGTGGATCGACGAAGGGGTCGCGCTCTGGTTTGAGGAGTCCGGGCGGGCCCGGGAGATGGACGATTGGGTGAGCGTCGAGGCCGCTCAGGGCAGGCATATTTCCATCGCCCGCTTGACCGGTCTCTCGGACCCGTCTCTCGCGCCCGCTTCTCCGGACCAAGGCCTGAATCAGTCTGTTTCGCTTTTTTACGCCGAATCGTTCAGCGTCGTCAACTTTCTGATGGAACGTTTCGGGCAGGCCCGTTTTGTCGAGCTCCTGCGGCAGTTCAAAAAGGGATCGGACGTCGAGACCGCGTTGAGAAAGGCCTACGGGGCCTCGGTCCGCGACCTCGAAGCCCTCGAGCAGGAGTGGCTGCGTTCCCTCAACGTCACCCGCGCTTCCTGAGGCCCAATCTCTTTCCCGCCGCCGCGCTTTAAATCCTATAGAGCAATCCGGCCTTCGAATGTATAATGAGTCCCATTCATCGAGCCCTTCATGACTCAGAAAAGAATCCTGCTTGTTGACGACGAGCCCGACTTGGCCCAGTTGCTGGCCTACGATCTGAAGAAGCGCGGATACGCCGTGATCTTGGCGCGGGACGGCGAGGAAGGGCTCGCCAAGGCGCAGGCCGAGAAGCCGGACCTCATCATCTTCGACATCAAGATGCCCAAGATCGACGGCTACACCTTCGTGAAGACCCTGCGCAAAGCCTCCGCCCTGGCCGGCACGCCGCTCATCGCGCTCACCTCCTATGACATGAAGGACATGTTCGAGATCGAAGGGGTGAAAGACTATTTCCTCAAGGCCCCGAAAATGGACGGCCTGTTCGAGGCGCTCGCTCGCCATTTAGGGACCGGCGGAGGAACGGCGGCATGAGCGACGAAGAGCTCCGGCGGTATGTCCTCCTCGTCAAGTCCCTGGGCCTCGCCCTCAAGCAAATCAAGCTCTATTCGGAAAAACACCCTTCCAGCCAGCAGTCCCTGGCCGTTCTTTCCAAGGAATTCGACGAGGCCTTCGCCGACAAACCCTTCTTCGTGATCGGCATCGTCGGCGACAAATTTCTTTTCAACGGCGCGCCCCTGGAGTTCAAAGAGCTGAAAGGGTCCGACTTCCCGGACGAATGCCGCCGGCTGGCGGTGGAGAACCTGCGCTTCGAGCGCGGCCTGGATGTGAGCGAGCTCGAAGCTTTCCTCAAGCTGATGGCCATCCGTCCGAAAGAGCTGCAGGCGCGGGGCGGGTTCAAAAAAGCGGTGGAAGAGGCCGGTTTCGCGCATGTCCGGATCCTGGCCGCGCGTTTTGAAATGGTCCAGGAAGGCGAAAAGGTGATGTCGGCGCAAACGCCCGAATCTGCGTCCCCCGGCACGGGGCCGGGCCCGGGCGGCGGGGGAGAGATGGCCATCCCCGGCTCCATGAAGGAACTGATCGAGATCTTCCGGGAAGAAAGCATCGGCCACGTCTCCTACGATTACGAAAAAATGAACCAGGAGCTGGTGCAGGAGCCGGGTTTTGTGGCCAAGCTCATGGTCAAGAGCGCGCAAACCCCCCAGCAATTCTCCCGCATCATCGAGAAGATGGGGAGCTTTTTCAAGGACGAGGTCACGCCGGCGTTCATCGAGGCCAAGAAAGATTTATCCAAGACCACCGACAAGATTGCCAACGAATACCGGAAGACCCTGAACCAGCCCGAAATCCCCGAGGGCTTCAGGCTGGTGGGCGAGAAATTCCCCAATCTGCTCGAAGAATGCGCCGACGCGGTCCGGATCGAAGTCATGGGCAAGATTTACACCGAGACCAACGGAGACCCCAAGGCGCTCGAGCAATGGGGCGCGAAAATGCTCAAAGAGGATGAGGTCCGGGCGCGGTTGAAAGAGGTCCTGCGGCAGAAATTGATGGGCCTGGGGCTGTCGGAAGACAGCTTCGCCAAAGTCTTTGAAGGGATGGGCGAGAGAAAGCCGGCCCGCAGATCCAAGCGCGCCGCGGCCGCCGCCGAAGCGGGGCCCGCGGCCGGCGAAGGGCAGGTCGTGGTCGGTGCCGGCGAGTTGAGCGAGCTCCGGAAAAAGGCGGAAAAGTTCGACGACCTGCGATCGAAATACGACCGGGTCGAGCGCGAGAAGGAGAAGATCCTCGACGAAAAGGAAAGGGTCGATACCATCATCCGCAACCTCGCCGAGGGGCTGGTGGTGGTGGACAACACCGGCAAGGTGCTCCTGATGAATCCGGCGGCCGAAAAACTGCTCGGCGTGAACAAAGACGAAGGAGTCGGCCGGGAGATTTCGCAAAGCCTGAGCGAGGAGCACTTGCTCGCCATGGCCAAGGGGCCGCTCCGGGACGCGGCCGGGGAAATCACCAAGCAGATCGAAGTCCGTTCCCGGAAGGAGGACACCCAGAAAATCCTCCAGGCCAGCACCGCCATCATCGAAAACGAAGACGGGAAGACCGTGGGCATGGTCTCGGTGCTGAGCGACATCACGCGCCAGAAGGAATTGGAGGAGATGAAATCCAAGTTCGTGTCCCACGTTTCGCACGAACTCCGTACCCCGCTGGTGGCGATCCAGCGTTCGCTCGCCGTCCTGCTGGAAGAGGAGTCCGCGAACCTCTCGGGCGACCAAAAACAATACCTCGACATCGCGCACCGGAACATCGGCCGCCTCGGACGGCTCATCAACGACATCCTCGACCTCGCGAAAATCGAGGCCAAAAAGCTGGTGGTGAAGCCCGTCTTTTTCCAGCCCGGCGCCTTGATCGAGGACGTTAAAGGAACGTTCCAGTCCTGGGCCAAGGACAAGAAAATCACGGTCGCGGCCCAATGCGACGATCCGGCCCATTCCATCGAGGCCGACCGCGACCGCATCAACGAAGTCCTGAACAACCTCGTCGGCACCGCCCTCAAGTTCACCCCCGAAGGCGGCACCATCACGCTCGCCGCCCGCAAAATCTCGGACGCGGCCATCCCGGCCGGCGTCGAGTTCTCCGTGTCTGACACCGGCATCGGCATCGCGGCCAAGGACCAAAAAAGGATTTTCGAACGTTTCGAGCAGGTCAGCCTCAACCAGCCGCCCGGCATTTCGAGCACCGGCCTCGGCCTCACGATCGCCAAAGAGATCGTGGAGCTGCACGGCGGGAGGATTTGGGTGGAAAGCGAAGAAGGGAAAGGGAGCCGGTTCGCGTTTATCCTTCCGGAGAAGGCGCGGGCCCAGTCGCTCGTTTGAAGAAGTTGTACGGCCGGTCGAAATAATCTTTGCCCCCCGTCACGTCCAAGTCGTTGTGCCTCCCGTTCTGGAGTGAAAGGAGCTCTTTCGGTTCGGGGGCCCTTTCGAAAAGCTGGCAGCCCATGGCGTAGGGGCAGGTCTCGTCTGTCGTGCCGTGGATGATGAAGACGGGGCATCGGACCTTCGCGATCTTGTTCAAGTTATCGAACTGAAAATCCCGCGCCAGGGAAATGGGCGCCCACGGGTAATGGAGCTTGGCCATCTCCGGCACGGAAGCGAATGGGGCCTCGAGGATCAGCCCTTTGTAAGCCTGCCGCGTCGCAAGCTCCGTCGCGGGCGCGGAGCCCAGCGATTCACCGTAAAGGAGAATGGCGGACTCGCCGGCGCCCTTCTTTTCCTTCAGCCATTGAACGGCGGTTTCGGCATCCACGTAAAGGTCGTTTTCGTGCTCAATGTCTCCCCGGCTTTTCCCGTAACCCCGGTAATCCATGAGCAGGACCGATACCCCGCGTTCCACCCAGCCCTTCGCCTTGCCGAGCCGCCCGGAAATATTGCCGGCATTGCCGTGGAAAAAAACCAGATACGTCCCGGAATTCCCGGCCGGCAGGAACCAGCCGTGCAGTTGAACGCCGTCGCGGGTGGTCATGACCGCGTCCTCGGAAGCCAGGCCGAAATCGCGCGGCAAGGCATAGAAATCTTCTTCGGGAAAGAAGAGGAGGGAGGTCACGATGAGATTGGTCAACCACTTGATCATAACGCGTTTCTTATGATGCCCTTTTTTCTCCGAAAAGGCAATCTTATGTTATAATTCCACCTTCAACGGAGGTTCATTCAATGAAGCAAGACGCTGAAAATCGCAACATCGTTTGGCATCCTCATCAAGTCACCAAGGAAGACCGCACCAAATTGAACGGCCACGGCGGGGCCATTCTCTGGTTCACCGGGCTGTCCGGTTCGGGCAAGTCCACGCTCGCGAACGCCGTCGAATCGGTGCTCTTCGAGCGCCGCCTGCATTCCTTCATCCTGGACGGCGACAACATCCGCCACGGACTGAACAAGGACCTCGGTTTCTCGCCGAAAGACCGCGAAGAAAACATCCGGCGCATCGGGGAAGTGGCGCACCTTTTCGCGCAGGCCGGGCTGATCGCCATGACTGCGTTCATTTCTCCGTACAAGAGCGACCGGGACAAAGTCCGCGCCCTCGCCGCGCCCAAGGAATTCATCGAAGTTTACGTGAAGTGCAATCTTGAGACCTGCGAGAAGAGGGACACCAAGGGCCTGTACAAGAAAGCCCGCGCGGGGCAGATCCCCGAGTTCACGGGCATCTCGGCCCCCTATGAGGAGCCCGAGGCGCCGGAGCTCGTCGTCCACACCGATCAGGAATCTCTCGAAGAAAGCGCGGCCAAAGTGATCGCTTATCTGGAATCTCAGGGGATTGTTCCGAAAAAGTAGTCCCTACTAGGAGGCAAATCCGATGGACCCGATCCTTTCCATGCTCGAGAAGAACAGCCGCGTCTCGCCCGCCCAGATCGCCAAGGCCACGCGCCAGCCCGTCGGCAAGGTGAAGAGCCGCATCCGGGACTACGAAAAAAAGGGCGTGATCGTGAAGTACAAGGCGGTGATCAACCGGGACCTGGTCGAGGAGAACGGGGAAACCGTGCAGGCGCTGATCGAGGTCAAGGTCGCGCCGGAAAAGGACCGCGGGTTTGACCATCTCGCCGAGCGCATCTACCGCTTTCCGGAAGTGCTGAGCTGCTACCTTCTGTCCGGCTCTTATGATCTCCTGCTCCTGGTGGAAGGAAAAACGATCCAGACCATCGCGAATTTTGTGGCCTCGAAGCTCTCTCCGCTGGAAAACGTGCGGGGGACGGTCACCCATTTCCTGCTCAAGAAATACAAGGAAAACGGGGACATCCTCCGGACCGCCGACGAACCGAAGCGCATGGCCATTTCTTATTGACCGGGGCCCCCATGAAGCGGACGCCCCCCGGCCCCTCACAGATCGTCTTGTCTCTCCCCCCCTCCGGGATCCGGGCCTTTTTTGACCTGGTCTTGGGCATGAAGGACGTGATTTCCCTGGGCGTCGGTGAGCCGGACTTTGTGACGCCGTGGGCCTTCCGCGAATCCGCGATTTACTCCCTGGAGCGGGGATACACCTCTTACACTTCCAACAAAGGCCTGCTCGAGCTCCGGAAGGCCATCCGGAATTTTCTGCTCCGGCGCCGGGACCTGGAATATGACGCCGAGGAGGAGATCCTCATCACGGTGGGGGTGAGCGAAGGCATGGACCTCGTCCTGCGTTCGATTCTCAACGCCGGCGACGAGGTCCTGATCCCCGAACCGTGCTACGTGTCTTATTCGCCGCTCACCAAGCTCGCCGGCGGGGTGCCGGTCACGGTGGCCACTTCGCAAAAGCACGGTTTCCGCTGGACCGTCCCGCAAATCCGCCGGGCGCTCACCCGGAAATCCAAGGTCCTGCTGATGAATTACCCGTCGAATCCCACGGGGGCTTCCTACCGCCGGGCCGATCTCGTCAAGATTGCCGCGCTGGTCCGGGAGGCGAATCTCCTGGTGATCAGCGACGAAATCTATGACGAGCTCACCCATGACGGCGTCCACACGCCTTTTCCGGCTTTGCCGGGCATGAAAGAGCGGACGGTCTATCTCAACGGCTTTTCGAAGGCCTATGCGATGACCGGCTGGCGCATCGGGTATGCCTGCGGACCGGCCGCGATCATTTCGGCCATGACCAAGATCCATCAATACTCCATGCTCTCCGCCCCCACCATGGGGCAGTTCGCGGCCCTGGAGGCCTTGAAAAAAGGGGACCCCTCGGTCCGGGAAATGAAGGCCGAATACACCCGCCGGCGGAATTTCATGGTGGCGGAGTTGAACCGGATCGGGCTCTCCTGCCACAAGCCGGAAGGGGCTTTTTACGTTTTTCCGGACATCCGGCAGACGGGGATCAGTTCCATCGATTTCGCGCGGCGCCTGCTGGTACGTGAAATAGTGGCGGTCGTGCCCGGGGTGGCGATCGGGCCTTGCGGAG
>JACQVP010000111.1 GCA_016209715.1 Candidatus Omnitrophota bacterium | reverse complement strand
GCTCCACGAGAGGGGAATGCCCGCCGGCGATATCGCGCATCAAATCATCCAAACCGGTTGTCTGGGGCCGGTGATCGAAGAAGTAATTTTCCGGGAATTCCTGCCGCAAGCGGCGGCGATGATTTATGGAATTTCTATGGACCAGGCCCGGCTCGCCGTGAGCGAAATATTTGTAGCCGGGCATTTGGAAACCGCCTACGGCTCTTTCCGTTTGAATCATCCCGAGGGGTCTTACGACGAATTCCTGGCTTATTGGAGTTCGGAGGGAATCGAGCGGTACCGGTTGATGACCCGTCGTTTCGAGATGGACGCAGCCATTTCGCCGCTGCTGGCGATGGGCACGCACATGCGCGTGAATCTGACCTCCCTGGGGCAACGATTGATGGCGATGGGGCATGTCCCTATGCAAGAGGGGCTGCCCGCGCGTTTGAACCAGATACTGATCGAGATCAACAAGGACCTTCTGGACGCGATGGTGGACGAAGCGTCCTCCGATCCGGCGTCCGTGATCGTGACCAAAACGGGCGGGGCCTCCTCGCTCGGCCTCGCGGCCGGGGCGTTCTCCTCTGCCGCAGTTCCCTTGCGGGCGCTCGCCCGGCACCAGGGAGGAACGGCGGCGTCTCTCGGCGGCGCTATTTCGGGCGTCGCTTCGGTGTTCACGCGCCGGGCCCGGCAGGAACCGGGTGCCTTGAGCCCGCGCCAGCGCCTGCTGCAGGAGATCAAAGAAAGATCCGAGGCCAATGATGTGGCGCGGCTCGAGCGCATTTTGCGCGAAGACCTGGCACGTCCGGAATTTTACGGTGACGATTCTTTGCGTCTCGTGGTGTATCAGGCGCTCCGTTCCATCGCCGGATCGTCTGAGCCGGCCCGCTGGACCGGAAACCGCGAGGCGGCTCTGCGGGCGCGGGACATCCTGGAAGAAGAATGGCCCCGGGTGGAGACCCTCTCCCAGTCCTCCGGTCCGGAGAAATTTCTCGACTTGCGCGGACAGCGCGACACGCTGGAGCGCGTGACGGACCGGATCTGGCGGCAGCTGGCCTACGCGGACTTGGTGGATTTGCGGGAGCCCTTTAAAAAATTCGACGCCGGAAGAGTCCGGGCGCGAGTCCTCGAGTTGCAGCAGCGGCCGGATTTGCAGTCTGCGGTGCGTGAGATGGCCACACGGGAAATGGACACCCTGCAGCGGTTCACGCGTTATTTCAGCGGTCGGGGAGTGGGGATCGTGGACGAGACGACATTTGCTCAGGCGCCGTCGTTCATTCCCCGGATGAGGCAGATTTTTGACCGGGTGCTGGACGCCGCAGGGTTCACGGAATCGGATTTGTTCCAGCTTTATTTTCTGAACGGAAGCCGGCTGAATGCGGCTTCTGTGAAGAGCGCCGGAAGCCGGGTCCTTTTCGAGACTGAATTCCTCCAGCACGAACTGCGCGAGGGTCGTCTGACCGAAGATCTGATCGCGGGGATCCTGGCCCATGAGATCGGTCATGTCATCTCCCGGCTCAAAGGAGTGCTCCGGACGGGGCAGGCGCCCGATCTGGAAAAGGAAAAAGGGATCAGGGGAACGGCCAAGAGCCAGGCCGAGGAGGATTACGCCGACCTCGTCGCCATCAAGATCGTCGACCAGACCGGCGTTTACAGCCTGAAGGGGATCACCCGCCTGTTCGAAGAATTGGCGGCGGAGGACCGGGGTGCCCTGGACGAACTCTTGGGCATGGTCTCGCACCCGGCGCACCGGATGCGGTTCCGCGACCAGACCCGGCACGTCCTGAATGCTCCTTACCGGAACAAGAATAAGCCCGAAGCGGAACTCGACGCGGAATTCAAGACGGGGCTGGAGGAATTTCCCGGCACTTTTTCAAGCCTGAGGCCGCTGTCGCGCGACGGCGGGATCGTGCGAAACGTGCTGGACGACGCGACCCGGCTGAAGAATCAAATCGGATCAACTTCCGCCTACAGTGTCCCCACCTTGAAAGAACATCTGTCCTCGGCCAATGAACTTTTGGAGCGGTATCTGGCCTGGCTCGAACGGAATCCGGAATTTTCCGCCTGGGATTCCAGCTGGCGCGTCAAGAAGGGTGAGTTTCGCGGGGACACCGCGGTTTTCGGGGATTTGGCCGGCATTGTGGCCGCCTTGAATGACAACAAGCCCGTGTCCTCGGACGCCGAGTT
Organism: Candidatus Omnitrophota bacterium; assembly: GCA_016209715.1. Lineage (GTDB taxonomy): Bacteria > Omnitrophota > Omnitrophia > Omnitrophales > Omnitrophaceae > JACQVP01. Next base: position 11,076 of record JACQVP010000111.1, on the reverse strand, counting down.
GGAGGCCTTGTTTCAAACCAGCCGGGCGCGCTTGGACGAGGCCATCGAGAGGATGCGCGCACAGGCGGAGCGGTACAACGTCAAAACGGAATTCGAAATATATCTCGGGAACGCCGTGTTCGGACGTTATCAGACACAATTGCCGCAAGAGTACGAGCGCTGGTCGGCGGATTACCGGGCCCAGATGCTTCGCGAACTCAAATCGCCCCGGGTGCTTCTCCGGAAAATCAAGGACGGCAAGGTCGACACCGAGATGCTGGCGTCGGTATTGACGGCGGAACATGAAGCTCTGAAGGGGGAGCTAGGCCCCGGCGGGTTTTTCGAGATTTTGGCCGCGACCCTATCCGGGCTGAGAGAGGATTCGGCCCGGGACCGCCGGATCGTCGAATGGGTCCGCGATGCCGCCGGAACGGTATTGGCCTGGCCGCTCGTGTTTCGCGTGCTCGTCGCTCTTCCAAGAAACAGTTTGAACAATGTCGTGTACCCATACGATCAGCAGCAGCGCCGGAATGTGTACGATCCGTCCAACCCGGTCAACGAGATTCGCGCCCGTGCGCTGGCCGGCGGGGAAGACTCCAAACGCGCCTTCCTGGATTGGGCGTTGAATTACGGAGAAGACTATTATCTCGACACGCTTTCCCAATTGGAGCGCGAAGCACAAAAAAGGGAGATCCTGGCCTTGTTTTCCGGCCCGGACCTGGCGGACAGGTTTTCCCTCCTTCTCAAAATCCTCAAGGTCTACCTTCCCAAATATGACTGGATCCGTGACGCGGATCTGATGCAGTCGCTTTTCACGGCCATCGGCTCGATACACGGCACCCGGAAGGACAGCCGGCTGGAGCAGAGGCTCGAGCTTTCCGAGTCTCTTTTTGAGGCCCTGTGGGCCGCCAATATGGGAAAAGCGGAGGGGGAAAGAAAATCGGCCCCGGAATTTATAAAGGACTTTTTCCGTGCCGGGGGCATGGTGAGCCCCCGGGCGCTGGAAGATTTTATCGGATTTCGGGATGCTTACGGCTCCCGGCCCGCCAAGGTGAAGACGGCGGAGGAGATGGCGGGCCTCCGGCAATTCTTCGAGGAGAACATGGACGGAATCCTGGACGAGTGGCGGCGTTCCTCCTCGTATCAAGGCACTTTCCGGGGACTCAGCCTCGAGGAAGTGGCGCAGCATTACCGGATGATTTTGGGCCTGCGCGAAATGGAGCTCGCGCATCCGGACTTGGCGGTCAACCGATTCTCGGACGGCTACGTGACGTTTCAGCAACCTTTCTCCGACCGGCCCTTCATCAACAATGCCTATGCCCATCTGGGCGACGCGCTGCGGACGCGGGTCAGCCAGAGCATGCACCCCGACCAAAAATACCTGGAAGAAATGGCCCACGCGTTCCCCTTCCTGGATAACCCGATGACTTATGAGCAAACCGTTTCGATGCTGGAAACCTATCTTCCCAAAAGCATTTACCGGACCTACGCGCTCACCCTCGCGCTGGCGGTGAAAAAACTCGGACTGCCCGTGGAGCGGGCCTTTGATCGGGAGGCCGTCGGCAAGGCCCTGGCTGAGATGTCGGCGGAGGAGAGAATGGAGGCGGTCACGAAGATCGTGGCCCTGGCGGATTACGATCGCGTCACCGCCTCGCAAAACAGCGCCCTGTCGGGGCGGTTCATGTTCGACCAGAGGAAAGGCCTGATCATGACCCGGAGCGAGGAAGAAGCCCACCGGCGCGAATTCGGGAAATTTCAGAACGCGTATTTCATGTCCTCCTGGCAGGACATCGGGGACCGCGCGGAGACCCAGATGGACCTATTCCTGATCTCTCTGGCGGAGGAAATCGACTTGCGGGGCCTCCTGGAAAACTTCCTCGAGAGCCAGCAGGACCCCGACCCGGCGAAGGACCTGGCCGCGAAAGTGAAACGCGTCGAAGACATCTTCACGCGCCCATCGAGCGCCCGGGACCTTTACCTGAGCCGCCTGGGCGAGGCCGTTCTGGGATCAAAGCAGCCGGCGGCGGTGAAATTGGCGCTGATCAACGATCTCGCCCGCAACCATTTGCACGGCGCTCAGGTGAAGCAGGGGTTTGAACTGAGGGCCCTGGACCTCGAGGCCACGCTCCTTTTGGAGCAATTCCGCGCCGGCGCCATCACCCGGGAGGATCTGCTGGAAAGGGTCCCCGCGAAGATCACGGAATACTTTCCGGCGCCCGGACCGATACGCGACGACCTGTTGGATTCCTTCATCGAGAAACACGTCGAGACTGTGCCGGAGTTCCGGCGTCTGGCGTCGCTCTATTCGACCGTTTACGCATCCGAGGGGCGCGCGCTCGAGTCCCGCCAGATCGAGGGCGAAGGAGAGGCCTCGCGGAACATGGCCCTCTTCGTCCTGAGCAACCTTCCCGAGCCGACGCTGAAAATCGAATTCCTGCTCTGGCTCCTCGGGTTCAGCGAGAAGCCGGCCAGTCTGAAAAAGATCGAGCTCAAATACCGCGTCAATCTCGACTATCTGCAGCAATCCACCGCCACGCAGGAGCTGGCGAATTTCTCGCGGGTGGGAAAAAGCGTTCAGAGGGAGTTCCTGCAGGGGCTCCTCTGGGACAAGGGCGGTATCTTCGACGGCATGGGAAAAGAGAGCGCGCAGAGGAAGCAGCTGCTGGACGCGCTCTTCAAAAATATTTTTAAAGGGAAGCCCGATTCTTCCTTTGAGAAGAAAATGTGGGACCTTTTCTTCGAAAAGGCCCCGGAGCGGAGCTGGCCCATCACCGAGAAGATCCTGACGAATATGCTGGGTCTTCTCGCCACGGTCCGGCAGTCCGGCCGGGACGTGGACAGTTCGCAGATGACGGCCCTCATGCTGGCCGCGAGCGGGGTCGTCGGCATGAAACTGGGCCAGCTGCTGCACAGTTTCGGGTTTGTTTCCGAGGAATTTAAAAACCAGCTCGAGGCCCTGAAATCCAATTCGCCGGTTCCCTTCATGAAACGGGACCTCTTCCGCATGCTGGAGTATTACGGAATGGAGGACGTCCGTGTCTTCAACAAGCTCGGAGAGGCTTCGATCAAGGCGGTCTACCGGGTGGAACGCGGCGGCAAACAGTACGCGTTCAAAGTCAAGAAACCATTCGTGGACCGGGAGGCGGAAGACGGGCTGGCGATCCTGGGGTCCATGATGCAAGGCCTCGAGGCGCTGGGTCCGGCCGAGCGCGGCGCCTTTGAGTTGCCTCAGTGGCTGGTGAATTTTCTGCACCGGACCATCCATGATGAACTGGATTTTGCGGCCGAGGTGCGAAGCGCCAAGTCGCTGAAAGGGCAAATGAAGCAGGGCGCCCGCCTCTCGAACCTCTGGAACCTCCTGCGCGCGCTGGTCGCTTATGAGGGCGGGTGGTTCAGCCTCGAGGCGTGGAAAAAAATCTGGCAGAAAATCCGCTCCGGCCGCGCGCCGGGTCTGTGGCAAATCGGGATCAAGGATTCCTACACGGCGGATGAATGGCTGGGACGGGAGCCGGGCTCCGTCCCGGGGATCATTTTGGACGATTTGGTGATGAACGCCTCGGATTACACGAAGACTCCCGCGGAAGAAACGGCGGGCCTGGAAGACGACATCGCTCCGGGCTTCATGGTGTCCTTGTCCAAGGGGTTCTACCATGCGGACCTGCACGAAGGCAACATCATGGTCGAGCGGGGAGGCGTGCACCGGGCCTGGCTCCTCGACACCGGCGCCATGGGGATCATCTCCGGCCGTGACCTGAGGAATGTGGCCCTCCTTTTCCGGGCGCTCGGCCGGAAAGACGCCTCCGGGGTGAGGAAGGGGCTGGCGGGCCTGTTCGAATCCGTCGAAACTTCCGGGGCCGATCTGGAGCGGATCATCGGTGAGGCCTTTCTCAAGGACAACGTGATCCAGGGAGTGCTGCACCTTCTCAAGGAGCTGAAAGGCGAACCGCGCTACGATTTTCTGCAGTTGATCAAGGCCTTCACCGCGGCCGGCTTCATCATGCGCCATTTGTCCGTAATCCCGAAGGTGTCGCAAGCGGCCCCGGCAGCCCAGCCGGCGGCCGAAGAGACGAGGACGGTTAAAATTCAGCCTGCGGCGGCCGAACGGACGGTGAGTGAACTGGTGGATCTGGTCATTTCAGACCGCACGGCGGCCGAAGAAAAAACAGACGCGCTGCGGCGGCTTTCCAAAATCGCGGAGGGGATTCAGGACCGCTGGTCGAGGACGGACGAGCAGCGGGAATTGTCCCGGGTCACGGACGCCGTACTGACCGAGATCATTGCCAACAAGGACTATCCGGACGATTTGCGCGGCGCCGCCTTCCGCTTGTTTAGCCTGCTCATCGCCAAATCCTCGCTTTCCGAGGGCCGGGCCAACGATGTCGTCTACGGAGCGGAATACAGCCCGGGGATTAAAAAACATTCCTTGGCCCTGATGCAGGAATTGATCGAGCGGGACGCACTCGGGATCCAGCCGGAAGACACGGGCCGTCTGGATTATCTCGAAGGGATGCTCATGGTCTATGCGGCCGCTGGGGACCTGCAAAACCGCGAGGATTATCTGGAGAGAGAGCACGTGGAACGCCTGCGCGAAATCGCGCTGGATTCCCGCTTCGGCGAAGGGATCCGAGCGCTGGCCGGGAGACTGCTGGTCCAGAGATTGGGCCACGAATATTCCGGCCTGAAGGCGGACGAAGTGATTTCGTCGGCCCTGCTGGAATTGTGGAGACAGGCGACCCCGGAGTCCGCGCGCGTGGAATTGGCCATGCTGACGGCTTACCAAGAAAAAAACAGCGACCGGCTCTTTGAGGTCCCGCAGTTCAACGACTATGCGGAGGCCCGCATCGCCTCTCTGTTCGACGGCCGGGAGGCGGGGCCGGAACAGGAAGTCTTGCTCAAGATCGTGATTCGCGGGATGCAATACCTGAACAACCAAGGGGCCGAGCGTTACCGGGAGTACGTGGCCCGGTTTATTTTCGGCTCCGGCGAGGGCCTGGCCGCGCGGTTCTCCCGGGTCTTCGAGCTCATGTCCGCGCGGCAGGAGCAAGCCGCGGAGACTCTGATTCCCTTGATGGAATTTGCCGCTAAATTCACCGATTACCTGGCCTCGAGCCTGCGCGACGGCGGGGATTGGCTGCCGGAAGTGGCAGCGGACCAAAGCCGCGCCATTCTGGATGCGGGCGTTTTCCGGGCCGCCCTCCAAAAGCTGGAAGCGGTCCAGGCCTTCGCTCTTGAAGGCGGCCGCGACAATTTGTCCGTTGAGGCCTGGCGCGTTTTTCAATCTCTGTGGTCCTTGGCGCTACGGTCCGACGACGCGGCGCTTATGGCGCGGGTACGGGAAAGCTGGAAAGCGCAAAGAGATCATGCCTTGACGGCCCAGCTCAAGAAATCAGGGGATTCGCAGGATTGGGCCTCGGCACCGGCGTACATGCATTTCTTGAGCGAGTTCGCGGGCTCGTTCGAGGTGATGAGAATGGGCGAGGGGATCGGCTTCTCGAGTTTGATCCGTTCCGCAGAGAACCGGATTCTGGTGCGCGATTCAGCCGCTCAGGGCCTGGAAAAAGTAATCGCCGATTTGGAATCGAACCGCTTGATTCTCGCCGACAAGCGCACGCAGAGCAATGTCGCGTCCCTGGTCCAGAAGCTGGTCGTGCTTTATTTGAATACGGCGCTGTTCGACCATTCGACCGGAGATAGAGCGGCGGCTGTGATGCCGGATGACGCAGAGCGGGCGCGCCTGCGGTCGATTTTATCCGGCCTTTTCCGTCTGGCCCTGAACGACGACTTCCCCCTGGAATTTCGCAGCCAGCTCCTGTTGCGGCATTTCGATCTGGAGCTGGTGCCGTGGCGGGACACGGCCGGGAGTTATTTCGGCGGTTATCTGTTTGACGCCGTACGGGAGCATCCCTATTTCGCGCAAAACCGCGACGAATTCTATTCGGCCGCCAAGGAGGCGCTCGGCCGGAAGGGGCTGGCGCCGGACCTGATCGAAGTGTCGGACCGTGACACGCGCTATTTTTATTATGCCCTCGTCCGCTATTTCACCGATCACGGGGACCCGTCCCTGGCCTCGGACGCGCGTTTCGTGGAATCTGTGAAGGCCATCCGGACGGTTTTCGAAACCTGGAGGTCCCGGCAAATCAACGGTGGCGCGAGCGAACCCAACACGCTTTTGTTGCTGGAATCCGCCGACCGTTTTCTGGCCTCGACCGGACCGCAATCGTCTTCGCTCGGTTCGGTCACGGCCCCCCTGGATGGGGCAAACGCAAGCGTCAGTCAATTGATGGATGAGACCAGCCGTCTGGTCCGCGACTTGACTGCGGGGGCGCCTGTCTCACCGGCTGAATTGAGCGCGGCAGTAGACCGGCTTTTCAGCCGGTATACGCATCAGGGGGATTTGACTTTCCGTGAGGCGGACCAACTTGGGGCTAGGTACGAATTCCTGGCCAAGAAGGAAATGTATTTGCTGCTGGCCCAAAAGCAATGGGACCGCTTGCTCGCAAGATTGACAAATCTGACACCTTTACTGTCCCAGGAGGATTTGGACTCTTTGGTGAGTGCTCTCAAGGAAGGAGGCGTCGCGGCCAAGGTCGTGGCCCAATTCATTGCCTACTTCAATTTGAATTTCAAGCGGCGGGAGGCCTTTGACCTCTATGCCAAGTTGAAATTCGATTTTACCGCCCGGGGCAATCTTGCCTCCTTGAAGCCGTTCCTCCGGCTCCATTCTTTCGCAGTCCATGAAGGGCTGGAACAGGGAAGAACGGGGATTGTCGACCGGCGTTTACAGGCCGGCCGGCGCATGATCCGCGAGCGGGGTCCGGCGGGCGCGAGTGAATGGAGCCGCGCGGTCACGCTGCGGGAGGCCTTGAAACCTTACGGAGCGTTGACTCTTGATTCGCTGATCAACCTGGCCACGGTTTTCTACCGCGATCATTTCGACATTGATCTGATCATCGCCGTCCAGCCGGATCAAGCGACGCCCGACGGGAATGGCAATCTGCCGAAACTCGTCTCTGCCAATGAGGCGGGCCCGCTTCTTGAGCGGCTTGCGGAGTGGTCGGAGGGATTGGAATCGTTTGATTACGGCTTTATCGCCATGAATCCCTATTTCGGTGAACTCGAAGTGGCGTCGGAGGGCCGGGCGTCGCATGGAAGCAATGTCCAAATGGGCGAACGCTACCGGATGAAATTGTATCTCGGGAACGACGCGGGCGTGCTGGCCCATGAATTCGGACATGCGATCGACCCCCGGCAGCTGGTGGAGGCGAAAAATGCGTCTTCGCCGATCTATGCCAATGTGAACCCCGGGAGACTCGGGCAATTGGGAAGCCGGATCGGGTATCCCGAAGTGACTCGGGATTGGGAAAAGTTGGATGCGGAAATGAAGAAGAAGCGCCTTGCGAATCTGATCGGCAGAATTTACCGTGAGCGAATGACCGCGTGGGATGACCTTTTCCCGTCCGCAGAGTTCTACGACCGGAAATGGCAAAGCGGAGAGCTCGGATTGTGGGAAAGCTATTTGTCCGACCTTCAGGCCCGGATGCAAAGAGTGAGCGGTGATCTGGGCAAGATCAATGCTCTCCTGGGTGCGGATGAAAGGTTGAAACAAAAATACGCGCGCCTGATCGAGGAGATCGGGAAAAAACTCGCGGCCGGCGTTTTGATAAGCGGCCTCAAGCCGGGTGATCCCAGATCGAGTTCTCAGATCGATTTGCGGAACCGGTATATCCGGTCCCTTGAGACCGATACGATCATGGCCTTCAACATCGCGGTCGGTCCGGACTTTTCAAATCAGTATTTACGCGCCTCGAATTCCGGCTATTCGGATCTGGCTTATGTCTTTTCCGTGCCGGCGTCCGACACGGCCAATATGGTGCAGGACGCGCAATCCGCGAGACTGCGCGCCGAATTTGCGGAATACGTGGCGGAATCGGTCCGAAGATATTTGACCGATCCCGCGCAGCCGGGGCTCCGGCCCGATTCTCGCGTGATTCGGGCGATCGATCCGGTCGGGGCGGAATTGATGAGCATACTCTTTGAAGGAAGTTTTGACGAAACCCGGTCTGAGACGGCGGGGGCATCCCTGGGGCGGGAAGAGGGAAAGAAGGAGAAGCCCCGAAGGCAGGCGGAATGGTCCGATGCGCAATGGGATCGGGCGGTGGAGGCGGCCGTGACGCGTCTTCGCAACCGGGCCGGGGACCCTGCGGCACCGGTAAGGACAGCGGACGTGGTGGCCGAGATGGCGGCCGAAGCCGTGCAGGATCCCGCCTATGACCCGTCTTTGCGGAGGGTGCTGAGCATCGGCGGCTTTAACGCGGCCGTGAGGCGGATCAAGAGGACGAGCGGCCTGGATCTGGTGGCCAAGCACGGCATTGTCCGGAGGGCGGCGTATGCCCGCTGGGACGCTTCCCGCTGGAAAGAGGTGATCCGGGAAGCGGTGGCCGGTGAAATCGAGGCCGGCCGGGCGCCCAACACGGCCCATGTGGCCGCGGCGATACGTCAAAAGTATCCCCGTGAGAGAGGGGATTTTACCGCGGAAAAATTGCGGCAGCTGGAGTACGACAAAATGAAGCGGGCCTCGGCGATCGATCTCAGGGCGCTGGGGGTCGAGATCGAAGCGCAGAATGCGCCGTGGAAAAAGGAGGACTTGGAAGCGGCGGTGGCCCGCGCCGTGGATGTTCTGGACCGGCAGAACGGCGTCGCGGCGGGGGCGGCGCAAAAGCCTCTTTACGGAACGCGGCAGATCACGGAAGCCATCAACGGGCTCGGTTTGAGAAGCGAACCCCTTTCGATGGGGGTCTTTCTCCGGACGGCTGATCGTTACGAAATGGATTTGAGGAAAATGCGCGTCCGGATCATCAGCCCGGGCCCGCGCTGGAGCACCGAGACCTGGATTTCGCGCATCCGCGGCGCCGTCGCCAGAATTCGCGACATGGAGGTGGTGGAGCCAACGACCGAAGCGGTGGCCTATATCATGACCGGCATGCTGGTCGAGGAAGTGATGCTGGGGCGCCCCATCCCGGAAGGTTTCAAGGAAATCACGGCGGTGAAGCTGAATTCTTTCGAGGCCAAACACCTGCCGTTCGAGGACCTCGCGCGGCTGGAAGATTTGGGGGTCAGTAAAAGAGACTTGGCACCCGCCTGGTCGGCGGACCAATGGGAAAGGGCCGTGGATCTAGCGGTGCAGGAAACGGCTGCGCGGGGGATTTCGGAGCCGGACACGGGAGACGTGGCCGAAATCATCAGCGAACTTTCGGGGACGGTGCCGGAACTGGGACCCGCCCGTACCGTTTCGGTCCGGCAATTGGGCCAGGCCACGCGGGCCTATGGCATCGACCTGAGCCGGAGCGGGGTGCGGGTCATCCGGTCGGTGGCCGGCGCGGTCGCTTTGGACGAGGACCGGGAGGACCGGCCGAGCCGTCATGAAACCACGGCCGATCCGGCCGCGCTCGGTCCCGCGGCACTGGCCGAGGATGACGATTGGTTCGAGTATCTGCTCGGATTCTTCACCCCGGCGCAGCAGGACATGATGCGCGAATTCCGGGAGGGGAAGCTGGGCGTGCTCAATCTCGAAATGCCGGTTCCGGGAGAGACCGAGGCGGAGACAGATCTTCGCCTGGCGCGTCTGGCGGAATGGCAAAAAATGAAACTGGTGCTGGCGTTTTTTTTGGGCAACGAAATGGGCATGGACACCGAGAAAATCGCCGCGCTCTTGTCTGCCGGTCCCCGGACCGGACGAGCGGGCGCGGGCGAGGCGTCGTCTCTGGGCGGGACGAGGGAGGAGACCCGGAAGAAGGCATTCTTCGATACGTTTGGCAGCCAGGAAGACCGCGCCTGGGAGGTCTTGCGACTGCTCCGGCGGGTGCCTCCGGAGCGCCAGTCAGAATTCGCGGACCTGGTCAGCCAGAAGGGATGGGGAATTTACCGGGAGTACCTCGAAGACATCCGCCATATCGAGAGGGACATCTTCCCGAGTTACGAACAGGTCAGGAATTCGCTTTGGGAAAGTTTCGGCCGCGGCAAGCGTCTCGAGGATTTGGAAATGCCCCAGTTGGCGCAACTGGTCGCCTTGGAGGCCCTGTATCTCGCGGGTAAAAAGGAAGTGAGATTGCCCGTGACGGGGGCGTAGAATGCCGGCGCAGAGGTGGAATGGATGGCGGACGCTGTCCGGGCGTATTTTACCGGAAGCGCCTATGCCGGGCCCAAAATCACAGAGGCGTCGGAAGCGGCCCGATTGCAGGCGACTCTGAAAGGTCCGGAGAAGATTCCGGTCGAATACCGCCTCACCGCCTTCATGTCCCGGGCCCAGAACAGAGCCATTTTCAGCACCGCCCTGAAGATCCTGCCTTTGGTCCCCGCCGCACGGGCAGAGGAGTTCCTGCAGGCTGTGGAGAAACAACTGGACGCCGTGGTCGCCTCCGCCAAGAAGAAGACGCCCGATTACCTCTATCCGCCGTTCGATTTTATGAACACGGACTACCGGAAAATGGAATTGAACGAGCTGGCCCTCCGGTTTGTGTATCCGCTGGCATTCAAACGTAGTTTCGATGGCTATCTTTTCACGGGCCGGGACAATTTCGATCAATGGGGCCGGGCGGCCCTGGAGGCGTATTTCAAGCCGCAGCGGATGGAAAAGGAAGGCGTCGAATACGGCGGCTTCGACAATTTTGCGCCGGTCACGGCCGAGCGGCGGAGGGCCTTCAGGCGATTGGTCGCGGCGGGAGAACTTCCGGTCGGTCTGTGGACGGAAACGGATTTCGGCGACAACAAGCAAAAACTGAGCACCTCCGTGAAGGAAGCGGATGGCTATCAGGAATCGAACGGGGAGGTCCTCTTCCTTTATCGCGGACTTGATATGCCCTTCCTCAAATCGTCCTCGCCGGAAGAGTTGGCCCAAAAGCTGGCGGAACAGTATCAGGAACTGAATGAAGCCGTCCACCTCTCGCGCGGCATCGCCGGCTGGACGGGGAAGAAACTGTCGCTGCGGGAGGCCGTCACGGAATTTACGGGCCGGAACGCTTGGACCATCATGAATGCCGTTTATAAGCATCGCGTGAACGAAGAATCCGGGCCGGCCAATCCCTTGATCGCGGTCTCGTC
>JACQVP010000011.1 GCA_016209715.1 Candidatus Omnitrophota bacterium | reverse complement strand
GGCCACGGGCCTGCTCAACACGCCTCACCTCATCGAGCATGCCGGCTTGGACATCATCCTGTTTCTCGTCGGCATGATGTGCATGATAGGGCATCTCGAGGAAAAGCACTTCTTTGAATACATCATCGCGAAAGTGGTCGATAAGATCGGCCATCGTTCCTATCTTCTCGTGGGGACCCTGATGGTGTTTTCGGCCGTCTCGGCCTCGCTGGTGGACGAGGTGACATCCATCCTTTTCATGATGTCGACGATGTTTCATTTGACGAAGCGCTATAAGGTCAACCCGGTTCCTTTTCTGTTGATGATCGTGTTTGCCACGAATATCGGTTCGAGCGCCACCGCGGTCGGGAATCCGATCGGGGTGATGATCGCGCTCCGCGGTGGGCTGACCTTCGCGGACTTTCTCAGATGGGCAACGCCTATTTCGGTCATCACTCTGGCGGTTATGATCCCGATGTGTTTCGGGCTGTTCGGAAGCGCCATCCGCGAACTGGGCCGGAACATGGAGCAGGAGCGCAAACAGCAGAGCGAGACCTCGCACGTTCATTACCATAAGAAAGATATCCGCGCTTGCTGGGCCCTTTTTATCGGAACGATCGTCCTGCTGGTGTCCCATCATTCTCTGGAGGAATGGCTGGGTGTGGAAAGGAACACTTTGCTTTTGGGCGTGGCCTTGCTCGCCGGGGGCGTCGCCATTCTGCTCAACGCTTCCACGGCCCGCGACTTTTTCATGAAGCGGGTTGATTGGTGGACCCTCACCTTCTTCATGGCTTTGTTCGCCTCTGTCGGGACGCTGAAATATACGGGAGTCACCGACCGCATTGCGAGCGGGCTGATTTCCGTCGCCGGCGGTAACCCAACCGTTCTTCTGGTCTCTTTCACCGGCGCGGTCAGCCTGCTGACCGGTTTCATGGACAACGTCCTGGCTGTCGCCACGTTTATTCCCATTGCCATGGGGATCAAGGCCAACGGGATCTTTGTCTATCCTTTTTGGTGGGGAATGCTTTTCGGGGGAACCCTCTACGGCAATTTGACCATTATCGGCAGTACGGCCAATATCGTGGCCGTGGGGATGCTGGAGCGGGAATTTAAGAAAAGCATTCCCTTCATGGAATGGATGAAGCCCGGCTTCATCGTTTCCACCGTCACCATCGTCATCGCCCTTTTCCTGATCTATCTTCAAATCCCATTGATGCCGAAATAACCGCGGTCCGGGGTGCGAGTCCTGATACCATGAGCTCGATGAAGTTCCCGGCCCTCCTTCTAGTTTTTTCCCTGAGCCTTTACTTGGCGGGGAGTCCCCCCCTCTCCTTGCGCGCGGGCTCGACCAACCCGAAAACTTGTTGCGGCCGGCCGGTGTGTCTTTGCACCCATCCGAGGGAAGCCCCGGCTCAACCGGCCGCGCTGACGCCGGCGAGATAGCCCGAGGCCCAGGCCCAAGCCAGTTGATAGCCTCCGCGACGTCCGTTTACATCCACGACTTCGCCGCATAGGTAGAGCCCGCCCTGCTTTCTGGATTCGAAGGTCCGGGAATCGACCTCGGAAATGGCGACGCCTCCCGCGGTGAATTCCGCGGCGTCCCAGCCGCGGGTGCCGGAGACGAAGAAGACGCGGTTCTTGAGGACGGCGGCGAGACGCCTCACTTTGTCCGGGACAAGAAATTCCCGGAGGACCTGCGCGAATTTGGGCGGGAGGAGCCCGGCCACAAGATACGCGTCTTTCATGCCGCGCGCGACGCGCCTCTCGAGCTCGCGGGCGAGATCATTTTCGCTTAGGAAGGGCACGAGATCCAAAGCGACGGAGGCCTTTTTCGCGGGAGCGCGGTTTAAGCCCACCGAAACCGGGTCGCTGATGTCGAGGATCGCCGTGCCGGACAAGCCGTAATTCGTAAAAAGGATATCTCCTTCGATCCAGGGCATGACGGCTTTGGAATCCAGGAACGGACGGGCCCGCCCGCGGATTCTTTGGCCTTCGAGCACGCGGCACCAGACGTCCTGCGTCATGAGAGGCACGGTGATCGGGACCGGCGGAACGATGGCGTGGCCGAACGCGCGGGCCAGTTCGAAGCCGCTGCCGTCGGAGCCGAGATTGGGATACGACTGGCCTCCGGCCGCCAGGATGACGCGTTCCGCCCGCAGGGCCTTTCCGTTTTCGATTTCCAATACGAATTCCCGTCCGCTGGATTTGACGGAACGAACATGGCAATTCAGCTGGACGGCGATCCCCAGCTTTTCGATCTCCGCCCGGAGAAGGTCCATCAGCGTGAGGGCTTTGTCGGTGAGCGGAAAGATGCGCCCGTCCTCCTCGGTGTGCGTCCAGAGGCCCAGTTCCCGGAAAAAAGAGAGGATTTCGTCTTTCCCGAAACGCCGGAAGGTCTCATTCACCATGCCGGCGGCCTCCTCATTATAAAAGGAAGCGTTGAGGGTTTCGTTCAAGAGATTGCAGCGGCCGGCTCCGGAGGCGAGGACCTTCTTGCCCAGCAGGCTCATCCGCTCCGCGACGGTCACTTCCGCGCCGAGACGGGCGGCGGCGATGGCCGCCACAATGCCCGCGCCTCCTCCTCCGACCACGACAATCTTCCGGGATTTCATAGGCGGCATTATAGCCGAAATCCTCCGGAATCCCTCGATTTTTACCGGCCGAGGACGATATCTTATACGATGAATTTACGTCCTCTTTTAGCCGCGGCGGCATGCCTGCCGCTTCTCCTCGCGCGGTCCGTGCCGGCCGACGAGTCCGCGCCGCCGAACACTCCTTTGCCGGAAATGATCACGCGGGCTTCGGAAGCGGTCGTGAACATCCAAACCGACAGAGTCTACCGCCTCCGGAACCTAGGGTTCTCCGATTTTACCGGCCAATTTTTCGCCGATTTCTTCGAGGAAAAGGAACCGGACGTTGTTACCTTCAAATGCCAGAGCGAGGGATCGGGAGTTTTGATCGAGCCGGAAGGCCTCGTGCTGACCAACGCGCATGTCCTCGAAAATGCCGACACCGTCCGCGTGGTCTTGAAAGACGGAAAAAATTTTCCCGCCCGGATCATCGGAAAGGACAGAAAAGACGATGTGGCGCTTCTGCGTCTCGAGACGGAAGATAAATTTCCGGTGCTGGCGCTGGGGGATTCGGACGGCGTCCAGGCGGGCGAGGAAGTGGTTGCCATTGGCACACCGTACGGTTATCAGCAATCGGTCAGCAAGGGCATCGTGAGCGCCGTCCACCGAAAAGTTTTCCAGGGCGCGGAAGCGGTCCTGGACGATGTGATTCAAACCGACGCTTCGGCCTATCCGGGCAGCAGCGGAGGCCCGCTCCTCAATGCCAAAGGCGAAGTCATCGGGCTGGTTTACCGGGGAGATTGGCGGGCCCAGGGGATCAACTTCGCCATCCCCGCGAACAAGATCAAGAGCCTTCTGGACCGGCTGAAGTCCGAGCCCGAAAATCAGGAGGCCTTGGCCCGGTTCAAAGAGCGGTTCGGATTCGTGCCGGAAGAGTTCAAGGACGAAGAAGGCAACCGGAAGATCCGGGTCGGTGAAATCGATGTCTCCTCCCGCGCCTACTCGGCCGGGATCCGAAGCGGTGACCTCATCCTGAAGTTTCAAGACCTTTACGTGACGGAACTGGACTCACTCTTGAAAGAGGCCGCCAAGTTCGTAGGCGGTACGAGGGTGCGCCTGGAAATCGCAAAAAAGGCCCGCGCCTTCTTCACTTATCTGGAGGCCGGCGAATGAAACTCAGCCTGTCCGGCGCTCAGCGGTATTGGTTCCACGGCGCCCTCATCGCGCTTTTCCGCGAGCGGACGCGCTGGGATGAGAATCAAATCAAGGAATTTCTGGCCGCCAACGAGCAGGTGCATTTCAATCACATCCAGGCGGCGGAGGCCTGCCGGATCTTGGAAGACTTGGAGGCGGGCGGCTTCGAGGTCCAGACCCGCCGCGTGAAGGGGGACCTGGTCGCGCATTTGTCGCTTCCGTACCCGAGCGAATTCCAGCTTCTGAAGAAAGAATTGGCAGTGATTTCCGCCCGATTGCACGAGATGGAAGAACGGGGAACGGGTCCGGGGGCGGCGAAATCCGTCCGCGAATCCGCTGTCTATCAGGAATTGCGCCGGGCGTCCGCGTCGGGGGAATCGCGCCGCGCCGCCGCGCCGTCGATCCCCAAAAACACGGCGGAAGGCAACATCGGCAAGTATTGGCTTTCCCGGATCGGCATTTTCACGCTGGTCCTGGGGCTCGTCCTATTTATCAGCTATTCCTTCCAATTCATCGGGGCCTGGGGGAAGATTTGCACCGGCGCCGGCATCGGTGCGGCCTTGATCGCACTGGGAAATCTGCTGGCTCCGAAGGAAGATTTCCGCAAATGGGCCATGGCGCTGATCGGCGGAGGCTGGGCCGTCCTTTACTTCACTGTTTTTGCCGCTTATCAGATTCCGGTCACGCGAGTCATTTACGATCCGCTGCTCGGTTTTGCCGGCCTCCTGGCGGTTGCCGGAGGGTCAATCGCCCAGTCGCTGAAATTCCGTTCGGGGGTCCTGGTCTGTTTCTCCTATTTCCTGGCGTATGTGGCGATCACCATGGTGGAGGTTTCATATTACACGCTGGGCGCGTCCGTCCTGCTGGCTCTGTCGATCATTGTCGTGACCCGCAAAATGGGCTGGAGCTGGCTGGCGCTCCTCGGGCTGGCGGCCGTTTACCTGATCCATTGGTTCTGGCTCGAGCCGAATCTTTACGGCACGGCGCGCGAACTGGATGAATCTTCCTGGTGGGACGCCCTGGTCCTGCCGTGGGCGGGGGAAGAGTGGAGGATTTATCCGCTCATCCAGTCTCGCCAGTCGATTTTGCATCAGGGATTTTTGGCGATCTATTGGCTGTTGTTCGCGCTCGTCGGCCTGACTGCGAAACGCGAGCCCTCGGAAAAGGAAGAATTCGTCAGCCTCGCCGTGCTATTGGCCAACAATTTTCTTTTCACGGCCTGCTATGTGCACCATCTCCACGTCCATTACCCGGCCTATAAATACGTGTTTCCCCTCGTGATGGCGGCGGTGTTTTGGGTCTTTTGTGTCGCCGAGCAAAGACTGGGGCGCCGTCTCTTCGCCGATCTCTATCTGGCCTTTTCCGTGACCTTGCTCTGCCTGGCTGTGCCGATGTATTTCGATGGGCCCTGGATCACATACGGCTGGTGCGCGGCCGCCGCCTGCCTGGCCTGGATCGGAGTGCGTCACGAAAGGAAGGTGCTTCGCGTCATCGCCTGGGTCCTGGCCGGCGTCACGGCCTGGCGCCTGACCCATTGCGATTACCTGGAGCGCGAAGTCCTGTTTTCGGCGTTGATGCCGGTGCGGTCGTCGCTCGTCCTGTTTGCCGCAGCCGCCGTGGCCTGGCTGGCCGTGTTCCGGGCTTATTCAGCCGGCCGCCTGGCCGCGGAGACGGAAAAGAGGGTTGCGGAAAATGTTTTTCTCATCGCCGCGGCGCTGGCTCTGGCGTTCGGCGCGCTCGTCGGAGGGTTCCGGCAGGCCGCCTCCGTGGTTTGGGTGCTCGAGGGCGCGGCGCTCATGGCGGCGGGAATGAAATGGAACCGCTTTTCCCTGCGCGCGGCTTCCGCGGTTTTTATGTTTTTCGCCGCGGTCCGGCTGGCTTCGGTGGATTATGTTCTGGAGCTGGCGCGGGCCTTGACCGCGCCTCGGATCGCCTTGCGTCTGGCCGTCTCGGGAGCGGCGGTTTTTGTCCTGCTTCACACTGGGGATTCGCTGCGCCGGAAATTTTCTGCCGCGCTTCCCAAAGACCTATCGATTTCCCGGTGCATTTCCGCCGCCGGAGCGGTGCTGATCCTGTTTTATTTTTACGACACGGCGATCGGTTCGTGGATCTCGATCGTTTGGGGCGCCTGGGCCTTCGCCTTTATCATTCTGGGCTTTGTCCTCCGGGACAAGCCGTATCGCTGGATTGGGCTGGGGCTGTTCGGCCTGGTCCTGGCCCGGCTTTTCTTCCACGATTTCTCCAAATTGGAAACTCTGTACCGCATCGCGTCCTTCATCGGTCTCGGAGCCGTATTCATCGCCGCCGGCTTTCTTTACAGCTATTACTCGCGGATTCTTCTTTCCGACGACGCGGGCAAGTAATATAATTCCCCTCTATGATTGCCATCACCGGCGGCGCCGGTTTTATCGGCAGCTGTTTAGCCTGGAAATTCAATGAGCTCGGCCGGTCCGATCTCCTCCTGATCGACGATCGCGGGACCGAGCCGCCCAAGTCCGAGAATTTACGTAAGCGCAAGTATGCTGACTATTTAGAGAAAGACGAATTCGTCAAGGCCCTTTCCAGCGGCCGCCTGAACCGGGACCTGGAGGCGATTTTCCATCTCGGGGCCTGCACCGATACCACCGAAACCAACAAGGAATTTCTCTGGGACACCAATTACGACTATTCTCGCCGTCTCGCCGAATGGGCCGTGAAAGAGGGCAAACGTTTTATTTATGCCTCGAGTGCCGCCACTTACGGGGACGGAGAGCGAGGCTATTCGGACGCCAAGGAAACCATCCCGAAGTTGAAACCGCTGAACCTTTACGGACTTTCCAAGCAAGTTTTCGACGAATGGGTCCTGGAAAACAAGCTGGAGAAAAAATTCGTGGGGCTCAAGTTCTTCAACGTCTTTGGCCCCAACGAATACCACAAAGGCGAGATGCGGAGCATGGTGCACAAGGGCTACGGCCAGATCAAAAAAGACGGCCATATTCGCCTGTTCAAGTCCCATCGCCCGGGCATCGCCGATGGGGAACAGAAACGGGATTTTGTCTACGTGAAGGATGTGCTCGCCGTGATCCTCTGGTTTTGGAGCCATCCTCAGGCCGCGGGAATCTATAACCTGGGCACGGGGAAGGCCGAGACCTGGCTGAGTCTCGTGCGCGCGATCTTCAAGGCGGTGGGGAAGCCGGAGCAGATTGAGTTTGTGGAAATGCCGGCCGCGATCCGCGACAAGTATCAGTATTGGACGGAGGCGGACCTGTCCAATCTCCGGCGGGCCGGATGCGCGCATCCGTTTCTCGCGCTGGAAGAAGCGGTCCGCGATTACGTCCAGAACCACCTCGAGAAGCCGGACCCGTATCTTTGAAGCTTGCCTCAGGGGTCCCTGAAAGCTAGAATGTCACATTCTTTTCACCGGGAGGAAAAACGATGAATCTCAAAGTCTGGCATCATTCCTGGATCGCGGCCGCGCTCGTCTTGGGACTCTTTTCCGCGCCTTCGGTCCGCGCCGAAGCCGAACCGCTTCAGCCGGTCGCCGTCGTCAAAGAGATCGAAGGCAAATTGGACGTCCTCCGGGGCGGAAACCTGATCGCGGGAGAAACCGGACAATCTTTGTTTGCGGGGGACCAATTGGTCACGAAGGAAGCCGACCGTGCCCTGCTCGAGTTCGCCTCCGACAAGAGCTTGGTGAAGCTCACGCACAATTCTACGCTGCTCCTGACGGGTCAGGAAGAACCCGCGAGAATGGTCCTCATCAAGGGCCTCATGTGGGGCAAAAAAGAGCCGGGCGATCCCGTCCTCCGCATTCAGACCCCGCTCGTGATCCTCGCCGTCCGCGGAACGGAATATTTCGTGAAGGTCGTTTCCCCGGCCATCACCGAGGTGGTGGTCAAGGAAGGGGAGGTCGAGGTGAATTACGAAGGCTATCAGGTGCGCGCCGGAAAGATGAGCCGCGTGGTTCTGGAGAAAGGGAAGTCGCCGCTCGTGGAAGGGGTCACGAAACGGCTGCTGAATGAAGAATGGGTCAATCGTTTCGCTTGATCTCCGATCGGTTGTGGATCTTGGCGCTGGCCGGGGTGCTTGTTTGCGCCGCGCCCGCCGCCGCCGAGGAAGACGGGACTCAAGCCCAATCGCCGGCCGAAACGCAGGCCGCTCCCGCCAATAAGATGGAACTCGCCCTCACCCTTTTTCACGAGGAAAAATACGACGAGGCCCTCCGCGCTTCGGAAGAGGCGCTGGCCGAAAATCCGGATTATCCCGGGATCCATGAGATGAGGGCGGATCTGCTCCTCCGGGCGTCCCGCTGGGACGAGGCCCTGGCTGCGGCGGAAAAGGCCCAGGCCCTGACGCCGGCCAATCCCAGGATCGTGTCCATGCTCGGTTACGCGCATTTCGGCAGGAAGGATTATGCCCGGGCCGTCGAGGCGTTCGAGAAAACGCTCGAGATGGGGCTCAATGAGGTGGAAATTTATTACGACCTGGCGGCAACGTATCTCATCCTGAAAAATTTTGACAAAGCACTGGCCGCGGCCGAAACGGCCCGCCAGCGCGAACCGGAGCGGGCTTATCCGCATTTTCTGGCCGGACGGGTCCATTTCGAGAACTCCCGTTTTGCCGAGGCCGTGGCGCCTCTTCAGCGGGCGCTCGAAATTGACCCGAAGTTCACCGCGGCTCGGCTGACCCTCGGGCAGGTTTATAAAGGCGCAGGGGACGCGGCGAAGGCGCGCGAGGCCTTTCAGGAGGTGCTCAAGCTGGAACCGGAAAATCCGGCCGCGCGAAAAGAGTTGGAGTCTTTGGGGCCCGCCCCCGCCGCCGCTTGAGAGATCGATCCATGGTGGCGCTCGAAATTCTAGATAATCCCAATTGCAGCGGCACCGACTATCAGGTGTTTCAGGAAGTGGGGCCGGCGCGGCCCCTCAAGAAGATGCGCTTGTCGCGGGAGGGCCGGGAAAGCTGGTATTGGGTCACGGGGTACGGTGAAGACAGCCGGATTTGCCCCGCTTACGCCCAACGGGTGGCGGATTCCGGGGGCGGGACTTCGTTCCTGGTTTACGGGGGTGCCTGGGGCATTCGTTTCAAGCCGGAAGATCACGCCTCGGAGCCTTGGGACCTTTCCAGTTCCCATCAGTGGGGCGAGCCTTTTAAATTTTACGGAGATGAAAGTGATTTGGTTTACGAATAAGCACGTCACGGCAGCCGTCGCATTCGTGTTTTTGGCGGCTGGCTGCACCACCACCAAAGACATCTTGTCCGATCGCGGCCGGGGCGGAGACGTGTTCGTGGTCATGTCGAGCTACCCCAAGGTTTTTGAAGCCGCGGTGGAAACGGTGGAACGCAAGGATTTGAAAATTATCCGCAAGGACAAGGATGTGGGCGCGGTGGTCGCCAGTGACACCATCCGCTTTTTCAACGGCGGCGGGCGCGTTGCCATCTACTTTCAGGAATTGAGCCCGTCCAAGACGCAAGTCGAGATCCATTCCGAGCCCTTCATCCGCCTGCCCAGCCCGACCGTGTACTGGGCCGCCCGCAAGCGCAGCGCCGAGCTCCAATCCGGCATTCGCGCCCTCCTCGCCTGAGAAAAAAGGAATACGCGGGGCCCTGCGGCGCGGCGGGCGTCCGGCGAAACCTGTTGACCGAACCGGGTGTATGGATATACTAAACACGCTTTTCGATCTTTGAGGTCACCCATTCATTCACGGCACAGGCGAAGGGAAGACGGTGAAAATCCGTCACGGTCCCGCCGCTGTAACCGGTACGAAATCCGCAAGAAAGTCACTGCCCGCTCCGGAAGGAGCGGGTGGGAAGACGCGGAGAGTAGAAACTCCCAAGCATGAGGACGCTTGGGAAAAGCCGGGAGTCAGAAGACCTGCCTGGGCCACAACCGCCTTTCTTCTCCGGCGAGAGAAGATCATGCTCACTCCCTGACATGGATTCCCGCCGGCGAGAGGCCAAGGAGATTTCCCGTGCGGAAGACACGATCCATGCAGCGGCATTGCTTTTTTCTAGCCTTCTTTTTTATTTTCCTCGGACAGACTCCCGTCTGGAGCCAAGAAAACGAAAAGCCCCGGGAAATGAAGGCCGCCCCTCCGGCCCGGGCCATGGTCATCGCCTCCCGCCTGCAAAATGTCAAAAAAGACATTCGCGAAGTCCCGTCAAACGTCACCTACATCGGCGAAGAAGACCTCGAGCTGGCGCAGCCGCTGCGTTTTCAGGACGCGGTCGAGGAGATCGAAGGCGCCACCTTTTTCGACTCGGTGGGAAACGGGTGGGATTCGAGTTTCGGCCTGCGCGGATTCTCGGGTTCGAACAGCATTGTTTTTCTCGTGGACGGCGTGCGCGTCAACGAGGTGGACGGCAGCGCCATGAATTTTCATCTGATCCCCATGAACGACGTCGAATCGATCCAGGTCGAGCGGGGCTCCGCCTCGCCGGTCTATGGCAGCAATGCCTTTGCGGGGGTCGTCAACGTCACGACCGGCCAGCCGAGCGACAAACCGGTCAAGGCCTTCGGCAGCCTGGAAGGGAGCAGCTTCGGGGGTTTGAATTTTAACCAGGGGCTGAGCGGGACGCTTGAGGACCGGGTGACCCCGCTCGGCGGCAAGTTCAAATATTATTTCAACGGCGGCCGCGACGTCGGCGACGGATGGCGCGAAAACAGTGAATGGCGCATCACTCAGTTCGACGTGAAGACCGCCTACGAACTGGCGGAAGAACAAGGCCGGTTTTACGTGAACGTGAAGCACGTCGACGATGCGATTTCCAATCCCGGCGAGCTCACCTTCCAGCAGGCGCAGGACCGGATGGAGCAGACCAACAAGCCCCTCGACGGCCGCGACCTCCGGAATACCGTGATCCAGATCGGCGGCGATAAGAAATTCTGGGACGACCATCTCACGGCCTCGGTCATGAACAGCTGGCGGCCGCTGCTGCTCCATTTCTTTTCGACGAGCGGCACCTTCACCGACCCGCCCTTCAATCCGGACACGGACCTCATCACGGTAAAGTCCAATGACCAGAATTTGATCACGCAGCTCCGATACGAGGATTATTGGCGGGAGGAACTTTTTAATGAAACGCTGATCGGCATGGAATTCCGCGACGAAAGCCTCCATTCCGTCGAGCAGGACGCCTTTGGCGGAAACGTGGTCGAATCTTCTCCGCGCGAGACCGAACGCGGGGTCTCCGCCTACAACACCGCGCTTTTCTGGCGCGAGACCCTGAAATTCTACGACAAGATCATTCCCTACGTCGGGATGCGCCACGATTTCAACTGGCTCGAAACGCACGATTTCTTGACGCCCTCGGACAGCCTCAGCCGGCGCTGGCGGGAGAGCACCGTCTCGGCCGGCCTGACGGTGCGGCCGGTTCCGTTCGCGGATTTGTTTGTGAATTATTCCGAAGGGTTCCGGGTCCCGGCGATCAGCGACGTGACCCCCTTCGGGGGGACCGTCTCGACCAGCGTGAATCCGGAAACATCCAAAAGCTATGAAACCGGGACACGGCTCCGCTATAAGGAAGTGGCGGCCTATAAAACGAGCTTCTTCCTGATCGATCTCGAGGACGAAATCGTTTTCGATTCGACCGCGATCGGGCCGACGGCGCCTTTCGGGCAGAACATCAATATTTCCAAAAGCCGCCGGGTCGGCCTCGAACAGCGAGTGGATTTAAATCCGGCGAAAGAAATCAGGCTCTTCGCGAGCCACACCTGGATGCGGTCATATGTGCGGGAGACCGGGCCCGGCGGAACGCCTTTTGACGACCGCTCCTTGGGACAGATTCCGGAGAACCGGTTCACTCTCGGCACCACCCTCACGCCGCTGGCAAGGTTCGGCGAACCTTACGACGGGCTCAAGATGAGGTTCGGGGGAGTGTTTACCGGCCGCCAGCATCCGCAATCGTTCGAATCCGCGAGCCAGGCGACTTTGAATGCGACGGGCGGGGCCGGGCATTACATCAAGCCGTTTGCGGTTTTTAATTTTCTCATCTCGTATGAGTGGAAGGAAAAGATGATTTATTTTAAGATCAATAATCTCTTTGATGAAAAATATTACAGCCGCGCGGTGAACGCGACCTCCTTCGGGACGGCGCTTTACCCCTTCGGGACGTACACCTTCGTCAATCCCGGCGCGCCGAGAGAATTTGTCCTGGGGACCAAATGGGAATTCTGACCCGTATTGCAGTCGTCTTCTTTCTGATTTGCCAGCCCGCCTTCGCGGTGGAGGCGGATCAATCCGTCACTTCTTTCCCGGCCGAAGATTTCATCTCGCAATCTCCGGTTTATTATTCCTATGAAAAACGCCAGTGGATGACCGCCCGTCCCGGAACGATTTTTTCCGCGGGCGAAGAGACGGCTGATTTCGAGCTGCCTTATCTGCGAGAGAAACCCGAGCCGGTCGTGTATCCCCGGTGGGCTGTCGCGCGCGGGTGGAACGGGGAAGTGGTGCTGGCCGTGGAGATTTTGCCGGACGGAAGGGTCGGGCGCTGGCAGGTCATGAAATCAAGCGGCCGCAAAATGCTGGACCTGGCCGCGGTGAAGGCCGTCCGCAAATGGCGGTTTGCGCCGGCCAAGAAGGGGGGCCGGCCGATCTTGTCCTGCATCCAAGTCCCCGTTTACTTTAAGATTGTGTAGCTCTGCTTGTTTATTGAAATCCGAATCGCTATACTGTTCCGCAATGACGCATCAGCCCTCGGCCTGATGGCCGGGGGCGACAAACAGCCCCGAACTTGAGGGGGCTACGGAGGAAAAATAATGTTTCACACGTTCATGCCTTTGATACCGTTGGCGCTGGCCGCGGCTTATTTCTCCAAAAAGAACTGGCCCGCGTACGTTTTCGCGGCGCTTCTCGTCGGCTTGAAAATGGCGCTGACCTCCTCCTTTTCCCCGGTTTACGCCTTTATCGCCGCCGGCTTATTTGCCGGAATCTATGCGGCGCGCCGGATCCGGCCGCTTGCCGGCACCTCTGTCGCGGGGATTGCCGGGACCGCGCTTCTGGCCGTCGTTTTTTATGAGATCGCGGCCAATGTGGGAGTTTGGGCGATCGGCGGATGCGTCGCGGCGGGCGAACCTCCGCTTTACTCCATGAACGTTTCCGGGCTGGCCGAATGCTTCCGCGCTTCCGTGCCCTATTCGGCGGTGCATTTTCTGAGAGACATCCCGCTGAGCGTTCTGGTCGTCAAGGTGACGGGCATGATCCTCGGGACAAGGACCAAGGCCGCGGTGTCCTCCGCCCATGGGCTCCGCCAAGGCTGAGCGGCTGCCGGACGGCGGGGAAATCGCTTATAGCGAATTCGAGCCGCGCGCGGAAGTCCTCGCCGATTTTTTCCGGGAAATTTTTACCGAGCATTGGCGCGAAATCACGTTCGGCCCCTGTATCGAGGGCGCCGTGTATGAAATCAAGCTCACCGCTCCCCCCGAGGCCGTCACGTTTAAGGACCATTATTTGACCGTCGACACGGGGTCCTGGCATTGTCACCTCTGCCTCAGCGGCAATCTCCCGGAGCGCCGGCCCTCCCGCGCCGCTTTCTTCGAAAGCAAGAACCGCACCTGCGTCCCCCTGTCCTTCGGTTTCCGGATGTGGAACGGCGCGGGCGAGCAAATGATCACGATTTTCTTTCCGAATCCCTACCTCGGCGACGACAGCCGAACGCTTGCAAAACCCGACTGGACAAGGTTAACTTTGTGGAAGGCGATGAAAGCCAAGTACACGGGGGATCACACATTATGTTTTGCGTCCGGTTCGGAAGATACGCGCCCGTCGGCTTCCTGATTCTTACCTTGGGACTGGTCCCGGCGGCCTGTTCGAAGAATCCCGCTTCGGGCGGGACCGGGAAAGAGACGCCGTTCCAGCCCGTAGACACCGTCCTCCTCAAAAACGGCGGAGTGATTCAGGGGAAAGTCATCCGGGAGACGCCGGCAGAAGTGGAAGTGCGATGGCAGGACGGGATCGTTACGTTCAAGCGGGACGAAATCGTCGGGATCAAGATCAATGACAGCCAGTCGCAGGGCGAGAAAGGCATTGTGCTCCCCGAGCAGAAGGACCGCGAAGACGGCTCCCAGGACCCCGCGTCTTATCCCCGCGTTTATCTCCGGAACGGCACCGTCAAAAAGAACGTGGCCATCAGCAAAAAGGGCGCGGACTACGTGATCGGGGAGAAAATCGAGGGAGGCGGCGTGATCGAATATGATTTTACCGGCGGCGAGATCGAGCGAGTGGCTCTGTGGCCCCCGGTCAGGCCGTCGGACTCAAGCCCCTTCCAGGAGCTGGCCAAGAATTATTCTTCCTTCCGCCGTTATGAAAAACCCCACTACCTCATCATTTCAGACGACGGTGCGATGGACCTGGATTTTTACCTCAAATCGCTCGAGCGGTTTTACAACGAGTTTCTGATCTATTTCCTGGATTTCGTGAGGCCGGATTACAAGCCCCGGGCCCTCGAGGCGGTCATTTTCGGCCAGCAGGCGACTTTTCAACAGCTTCTCGAGTCGGCCGGTTTTCCCAAGAACGCGATGATCCTGGGATTCTTCACTCCGGAGACGCAGATCCTTTATCTGTACAACATCAAATCCATGGAGATGGTGAACCGGTATCTGAACCGCAGCGAAGACGTGGAGGAAAAGATCAAGGACCGGATCGAGCAGATCTCGAAATACCGCGGCGACGACATCGAGAAGACGCGCGTGATGGGGGAAGGCGAGAGGATCGTGGAATTCCTGGAGAAGAACCGCCTCAAAGTGGAGGCCGAGGCGCGCGCTGAAACGGTCAAGACCATCCGTCACGAAGGGGCGCACCAGCTCCTTTATGAATTCGATATCTACGCCAAAAACTCGCGGCAGGGGGCCTGGCTGGTGGAGGGGCTCGCGTCGTTTTGCGAGCCGCCGGTGATCGGAGAGGTGCACGACACCCGGTTGATGGAGTTGAAATTC
The DNA here is from genome assembly GCA_016209715.1 of Candidatus Omnitrophota bacterium. Lineage (GTDB taxonomy): Bacteria > Omnitrophota > Omnitrophia > Omnitrophales > Omnitrophaceae > JACQVP01. Next base: position 20,417 of record JACQVP010000011.1, on the reverse strand, counting down.
GAATTGGAAAAGCACCACCTCATGCCCTTGGAGTATCTGCTTTCTTTCTCGGCGGGTTCAGACATTCATCGCCTGGAGCCGGCTTATGCCAGCCTCGGCTACGCTCAGAGCTGGGCCTTTGTGTATTTCCTGATGTCGGGATCTTACCGGGACGGATTCCTCCAATACGTGCGGGAGGTCTCCCGGCAGGGCGAGGATTTTGACGCCGAACAGGACATTGCCCTCTTGGAGAAGCATCTTGGGCACACCGTGGCCGAGATGGAGAAGGAATTCGGTCCTTTCGTGGACAAAATGATCAAAGACGAGGTGGAAGACGTTAAATATGAAGACTTCCGCCTGCGGATGATCATGGCCCAATAATATAACCATTTTAAAATAAATAGCTTACAGCTTTATAGGCCCCCCTCGCCCCGGTGTTGTATTCCAGCCCCCACCCGGGCATACTTAAACTGATTCGATAAAGGCAAACTATTCGAAAGAATAGGACCCCTTTCTCAACCCTGACGGGTCGAAAAGGGCGGCGCCCGCTGAAAGTAGCGGGTGGCCGGCAAAGCCAAAGGGCCTAAACCCCGAGAGGGCATGGCAGCCGGTTGCCGTAATCATGAAACAAAATCAACGAGGCTTTACCTTCGTAGAACTTTTGGTCGCCATCGCGATAGTCATCCCCGTCCTGATGGGGATGATCGGCGTCAATCTTTACACCTTCCGGGTCGGAGAAACCTCCCGTTCTGTGATGACCGCCATGCAGGACGGTCATTCGGTGATCGAAAGCATTCGCAACGTGGCCAACAATCAAGGTCTTAACGCCGTGGCCGCCAATTTCCCTTCGGGGCAGGCCGTGGCAGGATTCGCCAATCTCACCAACGAACAAATCATCGTGACCTATCCGAACGCCGCGCAGGACCCTCTCCAGATCACGGTCACGGTGACCTGGCTGGACCGCCAGCGGGCCATGTCCCGGTCGCTGGTGACACAGGTGACGAGGCGCTGAGATGAAACTCACCCGTGAATCCGGATTCACTCTGCTGGAAGGGATGGTCAGCACGTTTCTCATGAGCATTGTGGTGCTGTTGACCATTCAGGCCTTTCACAGCGGCTCCCGGATCCATGACGTGACTTACAACCAGTCCCGGCTTTCCGGAGAGGCCCGCATGGCGATGGAAAGAATGACGCGCGAGCTCAGAAACTCGAACCTCGCCCGGGTCCTCGTCCCGCAGGCGGGATTGCTGCAATTCCAGGTACCGGCCGCGATCGACGCCAATGGGAACATCACCTGGTCGGGCTGGCTTCAGTACAGTTTGGGCGGCCAAGACGGCGAGCAACTGATGCGCCAGGACATTACCACCGGCGCGACGGAGGTGCTGGCGAACAAAGTTACGAATTTGCAATTCGCGGTGAACGCGAACCCCGCGACACTGACGATTACGATGACGTCCCAGGACGCGACCGATTACGGGATCACGACGCCGATATCGCTTTCGGGCACGGTCGATTTCAGGAATTGAGGCGGCTATGACGCGATTCAAGGCTAAAAATCAAAAAGGCGTGGCGCTGGTGGCCACGTTGGGGCTGATCAGCATGATGTCCATCCTCTCGGTCTCGCTCATGGCCGGGAGTTTGGTGGAGATCCAGTCGGCCGAGCGCTTTGAAAACCGCATGTTCGCGTTTCATCTGGCCGAAGGCGCCTTGGACCAAACCATCTCCACTTTGAGGACCAACCGCGCTTATGCCGGCGTGCCTTCGACGGGGGCCACGAACGGCAGCGCTACCGGCACTTACCGCACCACCGTGACCCAGTCGCAGTCCAATCCGAATTTGTACACCATCGCCGCGCTTGGCACCGTCGGGGCGACGGCCGCGTCCGCCGGGTATCAGGAGCGCAACATCACCGCCCTGTACGAACTGCCGGCCCAGACGGGCGGCGGGACGGGTCTTTTCTCCAACACCAGTATCCAATTGAGCGGAAACGTCGAGACGGACGCTTACGACTCGCGAAATGGCGCCTACGCGCCGGCCACGGCCAGCAGTGAGGGCCACATCGCCACGAACACCATCCGGGCCGGTTTTGTGATGATGTCCGGAAACGTGAACATCAAAGGAAACGCCACCGTCGGACCGAACGGGAACCCGCTCAGCGTCATCACCATGAGCGGTTATTCGAAGGTTTGGGGGACCAAAAGCGCGGCCGCGTCTCTGCGGACGCTGACCCCCGTCGCCGCCTGCAACAATCCGACCGCGCTTTCCGTCGCCGGAAACGACACGGTCTCTCTGGCGGCCGGGACCCATTGCTTTTCCTCCATCAGTGTGACCGGGAACGGCCGTCTCAATGTCTCGGGGACCGCCACGCTGACCGTCAACGGCAACGTGAATATCGCGGGCAACGGCGTCGGCACTTCCGGGAATCTGCCGCCGAACCTCACCATCAACGTGAGCGGCAGCCGCAGCGTGGCCATCACCGGCAACGGGAATTTTTACGGCAAGGTTTACGCGCCCCAATCGTCCGTCAACATCAACGGGAACGGCGAGTTTTTCGGCAGTTTTACCGGCAATTCCGTGGCCATGAGCGGCAACGGAAAGATCCACTACGACAAGGCGCTGGACTCCGATCCGGGATCCCAGGTGACGGGCAACGATATGAAGTCCTGGACCGAAGTCTGGTACTGATCCCGCGCCCCGCCCGCTTGCAATTGACCCTCGCCTATGTTAGCCTACCCCCCATTCACCACGGAGGATCCTATGCGTTCTTCAATGCTCACACTTGTCTTGTGCGCCCTGTTTTTGTCCCCTCTTCCGGCCCGGGCGGCGGAGGCCGGCGATCCGGCGGTGGCTTCGCTCCGGCAGGAAATCCAGAAGTTGTCCAAGAAAATGGATGAATTGGCGGCCCAGCAAAAGACCATCCTGGAGACCCAGAACAAGATCCTGCAGGAACTTCAGGTCGTTAAAATCCGCATTCGGAGAAATTAGCCCCACTCCCGTGAAAGGCACGCTTTCCCCGCCGGGCGACAAATCCATTTCCCACCGCGCCATCATGCTCTCTTCCTTGGCTGAGGGAGAAAGCCGCATCGAGAACTTTCTGCGGGCCGAAGACTGCCTTTCGACGGTCGAGGCCTTCCGGACCTTGGGAGTGTCGATCGAGGTTCCTCCGGAAGGGGCCGTCATCGTGAAGGGGCAGGGAATGGCTGGCCTGAAGGCCCCCGGCAAAGAAGTCTATGTCGGAAACTCGGGCACCACGATGCGGCTTCTTCTCGGGATTCTGGCGGGCCAGCCGTTCATCGCGACCTTGAGCGGAGACGCTTCGCTGACGCGGCGGCCCATGAAACGGGTCACCGATCCCCTGCGCGCAATGGGAGCGAAAATCCAGGGCCCCCAAGACGCTAATTTCCCCCCTCTGACCGTCAAAGGCGGCGAACTGAGGGGAATCGAGTTTGACAACGAGCTTTCCAGCGCGCAGGTGAAATCCGCCCTCTTGCTCGCCGGGCTGTTTGCGGAGGGGGAAACCCGGGTGAAGGAAAAAATCCCCTCGCGAGACCATACCGAGCGCATGCTGACCCTGTTTGGGGCCGATTTTGAGCGGCAAGGGCCGGTATCGATTGTCCGAAAAACCCGGAGCCTGAAGCCGCAAGCCATGGCCGTGCCGGCCGACATTTCTTCCGCCGCTTTTTTTATCGTCGCTGCCCTCATCACCCCCGGTTCCGACGTGTTGATTAAAAACGTCATCCTAAATCCAACGCGGACAGGCATTTTGAAAGTTCTCGAAAAAATGGGCGCCCAAATCTCACTTGAAAACGTGCGGGAAAACTGGGAACCGGTAGGGGACCTTCGGGTCCGGTCTTCGGTCCTGAAGGGGGTCCGGATCACCAAGAAATCAATCCCGTCCTTGATTGACGAATTGCCGGTTCTGATGGTGGCCTGCGCTTTGGCGGAAGGCCCGTCCGAAATCCGCGGCGCCGCCGAATTGAGAGTGAAGGAAACCGACCGGATCAAGGCCATGTGCGACAATCTCGGCCGGCTCGGCGTTGAGGTGAAGGAATTCGCCGACGGTTGCCGGATCCAGGGCACAGGCACCTTCCGGGCGGCCGAAACGGACAGTTTCGACGACCACCGGATCGCGATGTCCATGGCCGTCGGGGGGCTTCGGTCTTCCGGGGAAGTCGCCATCCGGGGGAAAGAGTGTGTGGCCATTTCTTACCCCCGATTTTTCGAGGACTTGGGCCGTTTATGCCATTGACACCCAAAGAGCCTTCTTGTATACTCCCTTTGCTTTACAACAAATTCCTAGGAGTCACCAGCCTTTTATGAGCCTCATGGATCAACTCTTTGGGTTATTTTCCACGGACATCGGCATTGATTTAGGGACTGCCAACACCCTCGTTTATGTCAGAGGCCAAGGCGTCGTACTTTGCGAGCCTTCCGTTGTCGCCATCGAGCGGGGCACCAATCACGTCGTCGCCGTGGGAGAAGAAGCCAAACGCATGCTCGGACGCACTCCCGGTAACATCGTCGCCATCCGCCCCATGAAAGACGGCGTCATCGCCGATTTCGACATCACCGAAGCCATGCTCCGCTATTTCATCCGCAAGGTGCACAAGAAAAAGACCCTCTTCAGCCCCCGCGTCGTGATCGCCGTGCCGAGCGGAATCACCGAGGTCGAAAAGCGCGCCGTGAAGGACTCTGCCGAAAGGGCCGGCGCCCGCAGCCCCGTTTATCTCGTGGAAGAGCCGATCGCGGCCGCTATCGGCGTGGGACTGCCCGTGCAGGAACCCTCCGGGAACATGATCGTCGACATTGGCGGCGGCACCACGGAGATGGCCGTGATTTCGCTGTCAGGCATCGTTTATGCCCGGAGTATCCGCATCGGCGGCGATGAGTTTGACGAAGCCATCATCAATCACGTGAAGAAAGTTTACAACTTAATGATCGGAGAAAGAACGGCGGAAGAGACCAAGATCAAGATCGGATCCGCTTACCCGCAGGACCCCGAGCTCACCATGGAAGTCCGGGGCCGCGACATCCTTGCGGGATTGCCGAAGACCATCATTCTGACGAGCCAGGAAGTGCGCGAGGCTCTGTCGGAACCCATTTCTTCCATCCTGGAATCCATCCGCATCACGCTCGAGAGGACGCCGCCCGAATTGTCGTCGGATCTCCTCGACCGCGGGATCGTGCTGGCCGGCGGCGGCGCCCTGTTGCGCGGCCTCGACAAGCTCGTCGCGGAGGAGACCGGGCTTTCGGTGCATATCGCCGAAGACCCTCTGACCGCCATCGCTCTCGGCACGGGAAGGTATTTGAGCGACATCAACCTGCTCAAGCGCCTTCAGGTGAACAGCAACAACAACGTTTCCCAAAAATACGAGCGGTAAAGGCCGCCCTCCGTGGCCCCACAAAGACTGGCTGTCTTAACAATCGTTTTCAGTCTTCCTCTGTTCGTAACCGCTTACTTCAAACCCGTTCCCGACACCCTGCGCGAAACTTTTTTCTCGATCGTCAAGCCCGTCCTCCGCGCCGGCGAAACCGTCCGCCAGTCCTGCACGGACGCCGTCACCGGTGTCCGCCGCTTTTTTTTCATCTACCAGGAGAACAACCAGCTGAAGCGGGAAATCGAACTGCTGGAAAGGGAGGTCATCCTCCTCCGGGAAAAAGAGAAGGAAAATGACCGCCTGCGGTCCCTTTTGGATTTTAAGACCAAGACGCCGGCGCGGACCGTCGCTTCCCAAATCATCGCCCGCGAGACCGGCCACCTCGGCAACTGGATCGTGCTGGACAAGGGGGGGCGGCAGCGCCTGAAGAAAGACATGCCGGTCGTCAGCGAAAAGGGGCTGGTGGGAAAAGTCGCCGAAGTCGGGCCGGAGACGGCCCGCGTCATTCTCCTGACCGACGTTGAGTCCCGCGTCGGGGGCATGGTCCAATCCAGCCGCCAGACGGGGCTTGTCATGGGCGACGGCAGCCCGTTTTTGCGCATGAAATTCCTGGACCCGGATTCTGACGTGAAGGTGGGCGACGAAGTGCTTTCGTCGGGGCTCGGCAGCGTCTATCCGAAAGGCATTCCCATCGGCACCATCGAATTCGTCGAGCGCGAAAAAAACGGTCTTTTCCTGTATGCCAAAATCAAACCCTCCGTTTCTTTTTCCAGGATCGAGGAGGTGCTTTGCCTTGAATATCAGCGGGTGGGCTGAGGTATGATCCGCCGGGTCTTCAGCGTCAAATCGATACTGCTCGTGCTGGCCGTGTTTCTGATCTCGCTTTACGCGCTTCCTTTCATCGAGATCCGCGGCATCAAACCCGATTTTTGGGTCCTCATCGTGCTTTTTTATGCCTTTCGGGCAGACTGGCGGACAGTTCCGTTTTTCGCTTTTCTCATCGGTCTGATCAAGGACATCCTTTCGCCGCGTTATTTCGGGGTCGAAATTTTCACCCTGGGCATGGCGGCTCTGATCTTGAGCTACACGCTGGGGAAACTCGAACGGCAGGATCCCTGGGTGGTGGTGCTCAGCGCGACCGCGTTCTCCCTGATCTATGAGACCGGCATTTGTCTCGGCTATCTTTTCGTGAACGGCGCCTATGAATTGACGGGGATCCTCCTGTGGCGGGCGCTCATGATTTCGGTCTACACGCTCTTTTGCTTCCCCTGGGTCTTTTTCGTTCTGGACCACGTCGCCGACCTGCGCCGGAGGGACTGGCTGGGGGGGACCGCGTGATGAATCGTCTTGCGGATATCCGGCTCTCGATCTTCCGCGGCATCGTCTTCACCGTGATCGCGGGCTTGGCGGCGGCCCTGTACTATTTTCAAGTCCTGCACGGGTCCTATTACCGGCGGCTGAGCGAAAAGAACCGGATCCGCCTGATCCGTGTCGAGGCTCCGCGCGGGGCCGTCCTGGACCGGAACGGAGTCGCGCTCGCAAAGACGCGGGCCTCTCTCGACGTGTTTGTCATCCCCGAGGACTTCAATTCCGAGTACACCGCGTTTTTGGCGGCCGTCCTGGAGATTCCCCGGCAGGACATCGAGCAAAAGCTGAAGAATCTGCGCGATGCCCCCTTTGTGCCCGTGCTGTTGAAGAAGGACGTCACCAAGGAAGTGGTTTTCCGGATCGAGGAGAAGCGGCCCGGCCTTTCCGGCGTCTACGCCGTGATCCAGGGCCTGCGTTATTATCCGGAAGGCAAGGCGGTTTCGCACGTGCTCGGTTATCTCGGCAAGATCACGCAGGAGGAGTACGCGGCGCTGGGTGCGGAAGGGTATCATTTCGATGATTGGATCGGACGGAGCGGTATCGAGAAAATTTATGACCGCCGCTTGCACGGGGAGGACGGAGGACGCCAGGTCGAGGTGAATGTCCGGGGCCGGCAGGTGCGCGTCCTGGGAGAAAAAGAGGCCGTCGGAGGAGAAACCGTCGCGCTCACCATTGATCTGCGCGTGCAAAAGCTTATTTCGCAAGCCTTCGGCGAGAAGAAAGGCGCGGCCTGCATCCTGGACATCGAAACCGGCGAAGTGCTGGCCCTGGTCAGCAAGCCGGACTTCGATCCCAACGTGTTTGTCTCGCCTTCCCGGGGGGCGGAAAGGATGCGGGTGGTTTTGGACCGCACTCAATTGCCCCTCTTGAACCGCGGCGCGGGGGCCGGCTTTCCGCCCGGTTCCGTGTTCAAGCTGGTCTCCGCCATCGCCGGCCTGGAGACGGGGAAGATCACGCCCTCGACGACTTTCTTCTGTCACGGAAGTTACCGGCTCCGGCCGAATTCGCGGGCCTTTAAATGCTGGAACCCGAACGGCCACGGCTACGTCAACCTCACGCAGGCCATTGAGCGGTCCTGCAACGTCTATTTTTACCAGGTCGGCGCGCGGGTCGGGGTGGAGAATCTTTCCAAGTACTCGCACAAGCTGGGTCTCGGCGAATTCATGGACATTGAGCAGACCAATCTTTCCGAAGGGCTCATCCCTGACACCGCCTGGAAGCGCGCCCGGTTCCAGGACGATTGGTATCAGGGGGAGACGCTCAATTTCGCGATCGGCCAAGGGTATGTCCTCACCACTCCTTTGCAACTGGCACAGCTTTCGGCGATCATCGCCCGGGACGGGGTCATCCCGGAAGTCCATATCGTGCGCGACCCTCACCGCAAGCGGAGCGTCAGGAACGCGGGGATCCGCCCGAGGACCATCGAGCTCGTCAAAAAAGGAATGCTGCAAGTGGTCCAGTCCGACCGCGGGACGGGCAAACTCGCCCGGGTGGATTTTGTCCGCGTCGCGGCCAAGACCGGGACCGCCCAAGTTCCCCCGAATGAGCCGCATGCGTGGTTTTCCGGATTCTTTCCGTTTGACCGGCCCAAGTACGCCCTGGTCGTATTCATCGAACACGGCGGCGCAGGAGGTTTGCATGCGGGCCGTTTGGCGAAAGAGATCTTGCTGGGCATGAAAGGCCTCGGATTCTTCGGAGAGGCCGCGCCCGCGGGGGAGGTCGTCGCCCATGCTTGATCTGGACTATCACAAGGAGCGGCTCTTCAAAGGTTTTTACTGGCCGCTTTTCCGAACGGCCTTGATGGTTTCTCTGCTGGGCCTCCTCGCCATTTACAGCGGTTCGAGCGGCCTCGCGTCCAATTTCGCCGTCAAGCAATTGCTTTGGCTGGGCATTGCCGTCGCCGCGCTTTTCACCGTCGTCTGGCTCGGCTACCGGACTTTTCTCAGCTTCGCCTATCCCATGTATGTCGTCTCCATCCTGATGCTGTTGTTTGTCATGTTCCTGGGATCGATTCGCCTCGGCGCCCAGCGCTGGATTCATCTCGGCCCGCTGGCCATTCAGCCGTCCGAATTCGCCAAGATCGCCACCATCCTGATGCTCGCCCATTATCTCGGCGAGCGCGCCAGAAACCGTTACCAGACCAAGAGATTTTTGGTGGCGTTTTTCATCGTGGCCTTTCCCATGCTCCTGATTTTGGAACAGCCGGATCTCGGGACGGCCCTCATTTTCATGCCGATCCTGTTTTGCATCCTGTTTCTCTGGGGGGTCCGGCTCCGCTATCTTTTCATAACCGCCGGGCTGGGGCTCGTCTCCATGCCCGTTTTCTGGTTCGCGCTGAAGGAATACCAGAAAAAGCGCCTCCTCGTTTTCCTCAACCCCAACATTGACCCCCTGGGGGCGGGTTACACCGCGATCCAATCGAAGATCGCGGTCGGTTCGGGCGGGCTTTTCGGGAAAGGATATCTTCACGGCACCCAGATCAAGCTGAACTTCCTGCCCGAGCACCACACGGACTTCATCTTTTGCGTGGTGGCGGAGGAGTGGGGCTTTCTCGGCAGCCTGTGCGTTCTCCTGCTTTTCGCGCTCCTTTTCATGAAGATGCTGCGGGTGATCGAGAGGACCTCCGACACCCGGGCCCGGCTCATCGCCGCCGGCGTCGTTTCCATGATCTTCTTCCAGGTCCTCGTCAACATCGGGATGACCGTCGGCCTCATGCCCATCACCGGCCTTCCGCTCCCGTTTTTCAGTTACGGGGGCTCCTCGCTCGTGAGCATGTTCGTGGCCGTCGGCCTGCTGATTTCCATTTATAAAGAGAGGTCCATCTTTTGAGCGACGCGGTGAAGGCTTTGGAAAAGGCGGTCCGGGCCCTTCAGGAAGAATTGAGGGAGCAGAAAGAAGCGACGACCTACGCGCTTTCGCTGATCGTGCTTCTCGCCAAGGAACTCGGGCTCGATAAGAAACGATTCGTCGAACTGAGCCGCGAGGCCATGAGGAACCTTCCCAAAGACATGGAAAATCAGGAATTCAGAAAACTCATGGAAGGACTGGAAGAGGATGAATGAAGCGCGGAGCGAAGGGAAAGACGAAGCCTATGGAGTCAGCTCCGAGATCGCCTTCCATTCCTTTTCCGCGACCGGCTGAACGGAAAGTCGCTGGCCCCGCCGGAGCAGGGGCATCTGGGCCAGGGCCGGGACTTTTTTGAGACGTTCCAGGGGGATCACCTCGCGGAATTTCTTCACGAATTTGATTTCCACCACAAACCAGGTCGGATCGCGCGGATCGCTTTTTGCGTCATAGTGAACGTCTTTCGGGTCAAATTGGCTCGGATCTGGATACCCTTCCTTCGTTACCTCCGCAATCCCAGCGATGCCGGGCGGTTCGGCGTTGCTGTGGTAAAAAAACACCCGGTCTCCCTTCTTGAGGCTGTCCCGGAGAAAATTCCGCGCCTGATAATTTCGCACCCCGTCCCAATAAGTGGATTTGTCCCGCGAGAGATCGTCGATGGAGTAAGCCTCGGGCTCGCTTTTGAGAAGCCAATAATTCCGGCCCATCACTTCAGCAATTCCTCCAGGATTTTCTTGTGGTCCTTCCGTCCGAACGTGTGCACCGCTTCGTGCGCCGCGCGGAAAATATTGTCGAACGGGCGCAGATAAGGCTGGACGGTGAGGTAATGAAACCACCACTGGTGGCGTTTCAGTTTCGCCGCGATCTCCCGGTAATTGGATGGGTTCTTCGGGTTGAGGGGCGGGTGCTCGCGCTTTTCGAATACACCGAGAATGTGCTCGGTGTAGGGGATGAAAGTCATGCTGGCCATTTTAAATCCCGCCTGGCTGGCGGCCGCCTCGAGCGTCCAGGCGCTGAAATAGTAAAGATGCGCGAAATGAAACTGCCGGTGCGGCGCGTGGAACGTGGCCATGATGTTGGGCACCTCCACCACGAGCTTCCCTCCCGGCCGCAAAAACCGCTCGATCGAGCCGAGCGACTTGACGGGATTCCACATATGCTCCAAAACGTGATGCATGGTGATGGCGTCGAAGCTTTCATCCGGGAAGTTCGCCTCTTGCAGAGGTTTCTCCTGGATCGTGACGCCGAGCGTCTCCTTGCCGAACCGGGCGAACCCCTGATGCGGTTCCAGCCCCTGGGTTTGGAATCCGTGCCGGTTGGAAAGATACAAAAAATCTCCCATCCCGGCGCCGATATCCAGGACGGCGGCCTGGGAGGGTAGGCGGAGGCTTTTTAAGAACCGGATCCGGGTGAGGGCGCGAAGCCCGGAACGAAACACGTGCCGGGGCCGGGGAGTATGGATCTTTTTATAGTTTTCGCGGTAGGAGCTGGCATAGAATTGATTGAGCTCCCGCTCCGGCGGCGCGGGATTGACAAACACCAGGCCGCAATCTCTGCAAATCACGACCTGTAAGGGTTTATGATTGCGGTCCTGGCGCGCGATCACGTCGTGATTCTTAGATCCGCAAAGAACGCAATCTTTGTATTCGTACGTCATTTCGGTGCATTATACTTAATTTTTTCTTCGGAGCCACCCTGATTTCCAGGAGGGCCGGCCAAATGTCTGTTTGACATTCGAAAGTCCATTCCCTATAATAACTTTCCTTTTTTTCGCGGCGTAACATTAAGTCCGGCAACACATTAAGAGGGATTTTTTTTCAAAAAAATGATTCAATGCGCGATCCTCGGGGCCACCGGATACACCGGCATCGAACTGGCCAAAATTCTGCTCCGCCACCCGCACGTGAAGCTGTCGTGTCTGACTTCGCGCCAGGATGAGCCGCCCGAGCTAAGTCTTCTCATCCCGGAAATCTCCAAGCAGACGACTCTGAAACTGGAGAAATTCAACGCCGCGGAAGTGGCGAAAAAGAGCGACATTGTTTTCATCTGCCTCCCTCACACCGAGGCCATGGAGACGGCGGCCCATTTTTACAAGGCGGGAAAAATCGTCATCGATTTGTCGGCCGATTTCCGCCTCAAGGACGCGAAGGTCTACAAGGAATGGTACAAGCATCCGCACGCCCGGAAGGAACTTTTGAAGGAGGCCGTTTACGGCCTGCCGGAACTGAACCGGCGCCAGATCCGGAGCGCCAATCTCATCGCCAATCCGGGCTGCTATCCGACCAGCGCTATTTTGGGCCTGCTGCCGCTTTTGTCCAAAAACCTGATCGAGACCCGCGGGATCGTGATCGATTCCAACTCCGGCGTGAGCGGGGCAGGGAAAAAGATCACGGCCTCGACTTTCTTCGGCGAAGTGAACGAGAATTTCAAGGCCTACAAAGTGAACGCCCACCAGCACATGCCTGAAATTCAGGCGGCGCTGGAAGAGGCCGCGCACGGCCGGGTCGATTTCTCCTTCGTGCCGCACCTGCTCCCGGTCCATCGCGGGATCCTGAGCACGATCTACGCCGAAAAGAAGAAGGGTGTCAAGAAGAAGGAGATTTTCCGCGCTTTTGAAGCGGCGTATGGCGGGGAACCCTTCGTGAGGTTCAAGAAAGATGGGGAATTCCCGTCGTTGAGGGACGTGCAGCACACCAATTTTTGCGATGTCGGAATCGCGGCGGAAGACTCGAACGGCCGGGTGATCGTGCTTTCGGCCATCGACAATCTTTTGAAGGGCGCGAGCGGGCAGGCGGTCCAAAACATGAACATCCGGTGCGGTTTCCCGGAGGAAAGCGGGTTAGTCAGCTGATGGCGACGCAGAGGATCAAGAACGGCAGTGTCACCTCCCCGAAAGGATTTTTGGCCTCGGGGCTCAATTGCGGGATCAAGAAGAGCAAACTGGACCTCGGCTTGGTCGTTTCGAGCCGGGCGGCGACGGCCGCCGCCACGTTCACCAAGAACACGGCGAAGGCCTGGCCGGTTCTTTGGTCGGAGGAAATCATCGACCGCAAGTCCCACTGGGCCATCATCGCCAACAGCGGCAACGCCAACTGTTTCAACGGGGCGGTCGGGCGCCGCGCGGTGCTGGACACCGTGAAGCACCTGGCTCGGGAGCTAGAGGTCCCGGCCCAGTCGATTCTCGTTTCCTCCACGGGTGTGATCGGCAAGGCCCTGCCCGTGAAAAATATCGTCGACGCCATCCCCGCGCTGGTGAAGTCGCTGTCCAAAGACGGGGGCAACCGCGCCGCGCTTGCGATCCTGACGACCGACACTTGCACCAAGGAAATCGCGTATTCCTTTCCGATCGAGGGCCGGGAGGTCCGCATCGGCGCCATCGCCAAGGGAGCCGGGATGATGAATCCCAACATGGCCACCATGCTGTGTTTTATTTCCACGGACGCCGACATCTCGAAGCCCCTGCTGAAAAAGGCCCTGCGGGAATCGGTCACGGAAACGTTCAATCAGGTGAACGTGGACACGGACATGAGCACGAACGACACCGTCTATCTGCTCGCCAACGGCATGGCGCGCAACCGCAAGATCGTGAAAGAGGACCGGTCTTACCGGCTCTTTCTCTCCCATCTCAAGCGGGTGTGCCGCTACCTGGCCAAGGAGCTGATCAAGGACGGCGAAGGCGTCGAGCACATCTGTGAAATCAAGATCAAAGGGGCGCGGAGCGATTTCGACGCGCAAAAGATCGCCCGGCAGATCGCGTCTTCCATGCTTTTCAAGACCATGCTCGCGGGAGAAGACCCCAACTGGGGGCGCGTCGTCGCCGCGGTCGGCGCCACCGAGCTTCCCTTCGAGCCCAAGAAGCTTGACATCGGGTTCGAGAGGATTAAAATCCTTCAGCACGGACGGGTGCTCAAAAAGAACCTGCCGGTCGTGCGCAAGGCGCTGAAACGCAAGGAGATCTCGCTCGAAGTGAACCTTAATCTCGGCCGGGGGCAGGCCCGTTTTCTCACCACGGACCTCACCAAGGCCTACGTCAGGATCAACTCGTGGTACACAACGTAAAGGCGGTTGAAAACGCGATGGAACGCTTGGTCGAAAAAGCCAGTATTTTGATCGAAGCCCTTCCCTATATCAAGAAGTTCCGGGGCAAGGAAATCCTCATCAAGTACGGCGGCGCGGCGATGAACAACGAGGACATCCGGGAAAATGTCCTGCATGACCTCGTCTTCATGAACTATGTCGGGATCAAGCCCATCCTGATCCACGGCGGCGGGCCGAGCATCACGGAGCGGTTGAAAAAAGAGGGCGTCCAGACCCGTTTCGTGGACGGGCTCCGGGTCACCGACAAGAAGACCATCGAGGTGGTCGTGGAAACGCTCGCCGAACTGAACAAGAGCATCGTCCACGACATCAATCAGCTGGGGGCGCGCGCGATCGGTCTCAGCGGGCATGACAACGAGATCTTGAACGTGAAAAAGGTCGAGGCGAGCGAGGACATCGGATTCGTCGGCGAAGTGACCTCCGTCAATATTTTGCCGCTCAAGGAGCTCACGGAGTTCAACATCATCCCGGTCATCTACCCGGTGGGGATCGACGGCAAGGGCGAAACCTATAACGTGAACGCCGATGAGGCCGCGGCCAAGATCGCCATGGCCATGCAGGTGCAGAAGATCATGGTGCTCACGAATGTCCACGGCATCCTCCGGGACCCGGAAGACCTGGGCTCGCTCATTTCTTCGCTGCGCGTCGAAGAAGTGGAACATTTGATCAAGAACAAGGTGATCTCGGGCGGGATGATCCCCAAGGTCAAGGCCTGCACCGCGGCCCTGGCCGGCGGCGTCAAAAAAGCCCACATCATCGACGGGCGGATCAAGCATTCGCTCCTTTTGGAAATCTTTACGGATCAGGGAATCGGCACCGAGATCGTGCTGTAAGCTCGTCCCTCCTTGACGGTCAATCAGATGAAAACCCGGAACGTCGAAGAACTTTATAAGGAATATATTCTTCCCACTTACCGCCAGATCCCCGTCTGCCTGGTGAAGGGCAAGGGCTCGCGCGTGTGGGACCTGGAAGGGAAGGAATACCTCGACTTTTTCCCCGGCTGGGGAGTCTCGGGCCTGGGCCACTGCCATCCCGCGGTGGTGAGCGCCTTGAAGGACCAGTCGCGCCGGATGCTCCATATCTCGAACAACTATCTGAACGTCAAGCAGGCCCGGCTGGCGGAAGAGATCGTGAAGAATTCCTTTCCGGGCAAGGTGTTTTTTGCCAACAGCGGCGCCGAGGCCAACGAAGCGGCGATCAAGTTCGCGCGCAAATTCGGGCACGCCGAGGGCCGGTTTGAAATCATCAGCATGACGAATTCATTCCACGGCCGGACGCTGGCGGCGATCACCGCGACCGGGCAGCCGAAATACCAGGCGGGCTTCGACCCGCTCCCGGCCGGGTTCCATCACGTGCCGCTGAACGATTTCGACGCCCTGCTGGCCCGGGTGAACGCGAAAACGGTGGCGGTGATGCTGGAATTGATCCAGGGCGAAGGCGGCATCAACATCGCCGGGGCCGATTTCGTGCGGAAATTGCGGAAGCTGTGCGACGAAAAAAGGATCCTTCTGATCGTGGACGAGGTCCAGACCGGCCTCGGGCGCACGGGGCGGATCTTCGATTATCAGACTTACGGCATCGAGCCGGATTTGATGACCCTGGCCAAGTCCCTCGGGAGCGGCGTCCCCATCGGGGCGCTGGTGGTGAGCAACCGCGTCGCGGGCGACGTCTTCACGCCGGGCACCCACGCTTCCACTTACGGCGGAAACCCGCTGGTGTGCGCGGCGGCGCTGGCGGTGTTCAAGACCATCCGGAAAGAGCGTCTTCTCCGGAACGTCGAAGTCATGGGGGCCAAGCTGCGGGACAAACTTGAGGCGCTCAAGGCGAAATATCCCTGCATCCAAGAGGTGCGGGGGCGCGGGCTCATGATCGGGGTGGAGCTTTCTGTCCCGGGCGGGCCGGTCGCCGACCGGGCGCGGGAATTGGGCCTGCTCATCAATTGCACGCAGGACCGGGTCCTCCGGATCATGCCGGCGATCAACGTGACGTCGACTCTGATCCAGAAGGCGATGCGGATCCTGGACCGCGCGTTCGCGGAAACGGTGAAATCATGAAGCACCTGATATCGATCAAAGACCTTTCCCGGGAGGAAATCGAATTCCTTTTCAACCTGACCGACCGGGTGAAAAAGAACCCCCCGGCCTACGCCGACCGGCTGAAGGGGATGACCCTGGGGCTTATTTTCGAGAAGCCCTCGACCCGCACCTGGGCGTCGTTCCAGGCCGGCATGAACGAATTGGGCGGGGAATCTTTGTACCTCGGCCCCCACGACATCGCCATGGGCAAGCGGGAAGAAGTGCGGGACATCGCGCGCGTCCTTTCGAGCTACCTGGCCGTTTTCGTGCTCCGGACTTTTTTGCACCGGACCATCACGGAATTCGCCCGTTATTCGGCCAAGCCGGTGATCAACGGTCTGAGCAACATTTCGCACCCCTGTCAGGCGCTCACGGATGTCTACACGATTTTGGAAACATTCGGCAAGAAGGACGCGGCCAAGATCAACGTGGTTTATGTGGGCGACGGGAACAACGTCCTGAATTCGCTGCTCCTGCTCTTTGCCAAGACCGGGCTCACCCTGCGCTACGCGACGCCGCGGGATTTCGCGCCCAAGGCCGCTCTTTTGAAAACGGTGAAGACGCTGGCGCGCCGTTCCGGCGCCAAGATCTCGGCGTTCACGAACCCCCGCGAGGCGGTCCGCAACGCTCAGGTCATCTACACGGACGTCTGGGCGAGCATGGGCGAAGAAAACCAGGCGGAGGCGAAAAAGAAGAATTTCCGCGGGTTTCAGATCAATCAAAACCTCTTGCGCGGGGCGGCAGAAAACGTGAAGGTCATGCACTGCCTGCCGGCCCACCGCGGCGAGGAAATCACGAACCAGGTGATGGAAGGCAGCCATTCGCTTATCTTTCAGCAGGCGGCGAACCGCCTTCCGGTGCAGAAGGCCATCCTGCTCTATTTGCTCACATCCATCGGCTCAAATCTGGAGGTCAAATAAGTGGACAAAGTCGTGCTCGCATTTTCCGGCGGTTTGGACACGTCGTGCTGCGTCAAGTGGATCCGCGACCATTACGGCCTGGAGGTGGTCTGCTTCTCGGCCTTCATCGGCGAAGTGTCGGACAAGGGCATCTTGAGGAAGCGCGCCCGCGCGGCGGGGTCGGAAAAAATTTACATCGAGGACCTGAAGGAAGAATTCGCCCGGGACTTCGTCCTGCCGGCCCTCTGGGCGCACGCGCGTTACGAAGGCAAATACCCGATGGCGACTTCGCTGGGCCGTCCCCTCATCGCCAAGCACCTGGTGAAGATCGCGCAAAAGGAGAAGGCCGCCTACGTGGCCCACGGGTGTACCGGCAAGGGCAATGACCAGGTGCGGCTCGAGGTCGGCGTCACCACGCTCGATCCCTCGCTCAAGATCATCGCCCCGCTCAAGGACTGGGAATTCAAGTCGCGCGAGGAGGAAATCGAGTACGCCCTGGCGAACAAAATCCCGGTGGCGGTGACCAAGAAAAGTCCGTATTCGATCGACAAGAACATCTGGGGCGTGGCCATCGAAGCCGGCGTGTTGGAAGACCCCTGGACGGAGGCCCCGGCGGACGCCTACGTGCTGACGCGCGGCTCCGAAAAGGCCAAGGGTTCCCGTACCCTGACCGTCGATTTCGAAAAAGGCGTTCCGGTGAAGCTGAACGGAAAGCGCATGGCGCTCGTTCCCCTCATCGAGGCGCTGAATGTCCTGGCCGGCAAGTTCGGGGTGGGGCGCCTGGACATGATCGAGAACCGCGTGGTCGGGATCAAGTCCCGCGAGGTTTACGAGGCCCCGGCGGCGGAGGTCCTCATTCGCGCCCATGAAGAGCTCGAAGACCTCATTCTCGACCGGGAACTGCTTCATTATAAGAGGGCGCTCTCGGACAAATACGCCGATCTCGTTTATTACGGCCTCTGGTTCACGCCGCTCAAAGAGTCCCTGGACGCCTTTTTCGCCCAGCACCAGGGTCTCATCACGGGCACGGTGCGTTTCCGCCTCGAGCCGGGCCGCGCCGTGGTGACGGGACGGAAATCGCCGAATTCGATTTATTCCGAGGAATTGGCGACGTATTCGGCGAAGGACGCTTTTGACCATAAGGCCGCCAATGGTTTCATCAAGTTGTGGGGCCTGCCCTACGTCGGGAGGGGAAAGGGAAAATCATGAAGAAGCTTTGGGGCGGAAGGTTCACCGAAGAGCTGGCGGACGACGCCAAGGAATATTCCTATTCGCTCGCCGTGGACGGCGAATTGCTGGCCGCCGACATTCGCGTGAGCACCGCCCACGCGAAAATGCTCGCGAAGGCAGGGCTCATCACGCGGCAGGAATCGGCCCGGCTCGTGGGGGGGCTTGAGTCTGTCCTCAAGGAGCTTTCGAAGGCCGACCTCGCGGCGCTCGCTCAGGAATACGAAGACGTGCATACCCTGATCCAGGTCACGCTCGAGAAGAAGATCGGGAAGACCGCCAAGAAATTGCACACGGGCCGGTCTCGCAACGATCTGGTGGTGACCTCGGTGAAGGTTTATCTGCGGGAGAAGATCGCTTTGATCCGGGCCGGGATCGTGGAATTGCAGAAGGCGCTCGTTTTCCTGGGGGAGAAGTTCTCCGGAGTGGCCATCCCCGGTTACACCCATCTCCAGCGGGCGCAGACCGTGCTCCTCGCCCACCACCTGCTCGCGTACGTGGAAATGCTCGAAAGGGACGGCAAGCGGTTCGCGCAGGCGGCGGACAACATGAACGAATGCCCCTTGGGCGCGGCCGCGCTCGCCGGCTCCAGCCTGCCGATCGACCGCGCCGCCACCGCCAGAGAATTGGGCTTTGCCCGGCCGACTGCGAATTCCATCGACTCCGTGAGCGACCGGGACTTTTTGGTGGAGACGCTCGCCGACATCGCGATCCTTTTCATGCATCTGTCGCGGCTGTCGGAGGACATGATCCTCTGGAACACGTCCGAATTCGGATTCATCAATTTTCCGGACAGCTACGCCACCGGTTCGAGCCTCATGCCGCACAAAAAGAATCCGGACATGCTCGAGCTCACGCGCGGCCGCGCCGGGGCAGCCATCGGTAACCTGGTCGCGCTCCTCGTCACCATGAAGGGCCTGCCGCTGGCTTATAACCGGGACATGCAGGAGGACAAAAAGGCGCTTTTCGAATCTGTCCGCCAGGCCATTCGTTCGCTCGGGGTGCTCTCCCACCTGGTGCGGAAGACCGAGGTCAACGAGGAACTCTGCTATCAGGCCACGACGGACAGCCTGCTTTACGCGACGGACCTCCTGGATTACCTGATTCTCAAGGGGACCGCCTTCGAGGACGCGCACGCGCTCGTGGGCCGCATGGTCCAGCATTCGCTCACGATCGAACGGCCCCTGAAGGAGCTTTCATTCAGCGAATTGAGGCAGTTCTCGCCCAAGATCGAAAAGGACATTTATCAGGTCTTCAATCCGGCGAAGAGCCTGGCGGGAAAAAAGACCATCGGGTCCACCCAGCCGGCCCTGGTGGCGAAGCAGCTCAAATTCTGGAAGCATAAGACGGCGAAAAAGAGGTAGCTCATGCACGACTTTTCATACCGCGACGGGGAGCTTTATTGCGAGAAGGTGAAGGTGGCGGAAATCGCCGCCCGGGTGGGCACTCCTTTTTACCTTTACAGCCATAAGACGCTGACCGGCCATTATGCCAAGCTGGCCTCGGCCCTCGCGCCGCTCAAGCCGTTGATCTGTTTTTCCATGAAGGCGAATTCCAACCTGGCCCTGCTCAAGGCCCTGGTGAAGAAGGGCTCCGGCTTGGACATCGTTTCGGGCGGGGAACTTTTCCGGGCCTTGAAGGCCGGCTGCGAGCCGGGGAAAATCGTTTACGCCGGCGTGGGAAAGAGCGAGGAGGAAATTGCCAAGGCCATCGACAGCGGGATTCTTCTTTTCAATGTGGAGTCCGTGCCGGAACTGGAAACCATCGACGCCATTGCGCGCCGCAAGAAAAAAGTGGTGGACATCTCGCTCCGCCTGAACCCGGACGTGGACCCGAAAACGCACCGCTACATCACCACGGGGAAGAAGGAATCCAAATTTGGGATCGATCTCGGGCTCGCGCATGAAATCTACACCGAACAGGACGACTTTCCGAACCTGCGCGTGACGGGCGCTCACGTCCACATCGGCTCCCAGATCACTACCGGCGGCCCGTTCGTCAAGGCCTTCAAGAAGGTGATCGGCTTTCTCGAGGAAGTGGAATCTCACGGCGTGAAGATCCGTTACCTGAATTTGGGCGGCGGCCTGGCGGCCGTTTATAAGGAAGAGAAGCCGCAGACGGCGGCGCAGTTTGCCGCGCGGATCATCCCGCTCCTTAAGAAGCAGGTCGCGAAAGGCACCCGGATCATCTTCGAGCCGGGGCGTTTCATCGCCGCCAACAGCGGGATTTTCGTGAGCCGGGTGCTGTTCATGAAGAAATCGCACCCCAAGCATTTCATCATCGTGGACGGGGCCATGAACGACCTCGTGCGCCCGGCGCTTTATGGCGCCTATCACGACGTTCTGCCGGTGAAGCAGTCCCGGGCCAAGGCCCGCGTCCACTGCGACGTGGTCGGCCCGATCTGCGAGTCCGGGGATTTCCTGGCGAAGGACCGCGATCTGCCGCCATTCCAGCGGGGCGACCTCCTGGCGGTCATGACCGCCGGCGCCTACGGCTTCACCATGTCGAGCCAATACAACTCCCGCCCGCGCGCGGCGGAGGTCCTCCTG
>JACQVP010000010.1 GCA_016209715.1 Candidatus Omnitrophota bacterium | reverse complement strand
TTATGATCAATCTGTATAAAGATACGCCGCTGCAAATACTGATCATCGAGGACAACAAAGACCACGCCTTTCTGACCTCCAAGACCTTTCAAAAAGCTTTCCCGTTGTCGAAGATCTCAATCGCGGAAACCGCCCGCGAGGCGTATGAAAAATTGTCCCCCCCGCCCGACATCATCGTTTCCGACTACAACTTGCCTGACGAGGACGGCCTGGCCATTCTCCAGAACGTCAAGTCGCGGGGTTTCGATATTCCTTTCGTCATCATGACCGGCGCGGGGGACGAAAAACTCGCGGTCGAGGCCCTGCAAGCGGGCGCGTACAATTATCTGGTGAAGGACGAGGCCTATTTGTCGGCCTTGCCGAAGGTGATCCGCGAGGCGCTCGACAAATACCGGTTCCAAAAGGAAAAGGAAGCCCTCGAACAGGAGGTCCGGGAAAAGAACACGGCGCTGGAGCGGGCCAATCAGGAACTGCGTAAGCTGGACCAGCTCAAGTCGGAGTTCATCGCCGCCGTGAGCCATGAGTTCCGGACGCCCCTCAATTCAATCAAGGAAAGCATCGCGTTGCTGGCGGAGGGGGTGGTCAAGATAGGGGAGGAGCAGGGCAACCGCGTGTTTGAGATCGCGGCCAACAACGTGAACCGATTGGCCCTCCTCATCGACGACCTGCTGGATTTCTCCAAGCTGGAGGCAGGCCGGATGCGCCTCGAAAAACAGCCTCAGGATTTGTCCGAGATCATCGCAGAAGTGGTGGATTCGATGAAGGGGATCGCCGAGAAGACCAAGCAGATCCGGCTGGTGTGGGTCGGCGGCGGCGACCATCCGCAGGTCTTCGCCGACAAAAGCCGGATCGTTCAGGTCTTAATGAATCTCGTCGATAATGCTATCAAGTTCACTCCTCCCGGCGGCCGCGTGACGATCACCAGCGAAGTCAACGGCGACGCGCAGGCCGTCGTGGCGGTGGAGGACACGGGGATCGGCATAGGAAAAGAGGACCTCGGCCGGATCTTCAAGAAGTTCGAACAGGTCCGAACCAGGCAACCGGGCACGGAAGTGCGGGGAACGGGCCTGGGGCTTGCCATTTCAAAACAAATCGTGGAGCTTCATGAAGGTCATCTCCGGGTGGAATCGGAGCTGAACCGGGGAAGCCGTTTTATATTTACGCTGCCCGTTTACGGCGAGGCGGCGAAGCCGCAAGCGAAGCTTTCGACGCACACGCAAGGAGGGAAAAATGCCACATAAGAAAGTCCTGGTCATCGAAGACGACGCGGAATTGAGCGAGCTGATCCAGCTCCGGCTCAAGCAAAGCGGATACGAGGTCGCGGTCGCCATGCGCGGAGACGACGGCGTCAAAAAGGCGCGCGAGGAGCAGCCGGACCTGATCGTCCTGGACGTATTTCTGCCCCACATGGACGGCTTCACGGCGTTGAAGGAGATCCGTTACGGAGCCAAGTCCAAAGGCAGCCGGGACGTGCCGGTGATCGTGATCACGGGCCGGGCCCCCATGATGGAGGAGATGTTTCGCATGGAAGGCGCGACCGATTTCATGACCAAGCCCATCGACATCAAGGCCTTGGTTGAGCGGATCGACAAGATCATCAGCAAATCCGGCAAATAACAGGAATCAGAGGAAGATGCAGCCCGAAGAAGCCAATTCGAAAAAGAAGATTCTGATCGTGGACGACGACCCGGACCTGGCGAGCGTGGTCAGGATCCGGCTCGAAGCGACCGGCTATCACGTCCTCGTCCTTCACTCTCCTACCGAATGCCTGGCCCGTTTGGACGAAATCAAGCCTCATCTATTGATCATCGACGTCGACATGCCCGAGAAAAACGGCTTGGCCCTTTTCCTGGAGTTGAAACGGCGCCTCACCGGAGAGCCGGTCATCATTTCCAGCGGGGTGCGCAGCGAAGGAGTCATCAATCTGTTCAAAGGGGAAGGCGCTTTCGCCTACTTGGTGAAGCCGGTGGAGTCCCGGCTGCTCACCGACACGGTCCGGCAAGCCTTGTCCCGGTTCTGAGGATATCCATTCCATGGCGGAAAAAACGAGAAAAAGCCTGGGCGAACAGCTGATCGAGAAAGGGTTGCTGCAGGTCAGCCAGCTGGAGCGCGCCGAAAAGGAGGCCCAGCGCGTGGGCGAACCCCTGCGCAAGGTCTTGCTCAAGCTGGGGTATGTCTCCGAAGACGTCCTCATGACGCATTTGGCCGACGAACTCAACATCCCGTTCATCAGCCTTTCCAATTTCATCATCATGCCCGAGGTGGTCCGCCTGGTGCCCGAGGTCCTGGCCCGGAAATACACCCTCATCCCGATCTTCAAAGTCGGCGACACGATCAGCGTCGCCATGGCCGACCCCCTCAACATTTTCGCCACCGACGAACTGAAACTCAAGACCCGCTTCGATATCGAGACCTGCTTGGCGCCGGAGGATGAGATCAAGAACGCGATCAACCAGTATTACAGCGTCTCCGAAGACATGGGCAAGGTGATCCAGAACCTCGAGGCCGAAACGGTCGGCATGAGCGTCGAGGGCAGCGAAGAGACGGACATGAAGAAACTGGAGTCCCTCATCGAAGAAGCCCCGGTGATCAAACTGGTCAACATGGTCTTCCTCGAAGCGGTGCGGCAAGGCGCGAGTGACATCCACATCGAACCCGAGGAAAGCTTCCTTCGGATCCGCTACCGCGTCGATGGCGTGATGCATGAGACCACGACCATTCCGCGCAAGTTGCAGCCCGCCGTCATTTCGCGCATCAAGATTCTGGCCTCCATGGACATCGCCGAGCGCCGCATCGCCCAGGACGGCAGAATTCAGATCCGGGTCGGGCCCAAGCAGATCGACCTCCGCGTCTCGGTGGTCCCGACCGTTTACGGCGAAAACGTCGTCATCCGCCTTTTGGACATGACGCAAATGGCGGTAAAACTGAGCGACCTGGGGCTTTCCGCCGGCAACAGCAAGATCTACGACCGCTTGATCCGCTACCCTTACGGCATCGTGCTCATCACGGGACCCACCGGAAGCGGCAAGACGACGACGCTTTACGCGTCTTTGAACCAGATCAACGATGTGGCCAAGAACATCATCACCATCGAGGACCCGGTGGAATATCGCCTGGCCATGATCCGCCAAATCCAGGTCAACACCAAGGTCGACCTGACCTTCGCCTCCGGCCTCCGGTCGGTGCTCAGACAGGATCCCGACATTGTGATGGTCGGGGAAATCCGCGACGAGGAAACCGCCCGCATCGCCATCCAGGCCGCGCTGACGGGCCATTTGGTGTTTTCGACGGTCCACACCAACGACGCCGCGGGCGCCGTGAGCCGTCTGATCGACATGGGGATCGAGCCCTTTCTGGTCTCGTCGTCGGTGATCGGGATCGTGGCCCAGCGCCTGGTGCGCGTGCTGTGCAAGGAATGCAAGGCGCCCTACAAGGCCTCCAAGGAGGAACTGGAAACGCTCGGGATCAAGGACGCCAACGTGGAGGTCACTCTCTACGGGCCCACCGGCTGCAACGCCTGCCGCAAGCTTGGTTTCAAAGGCCGCATGGCGATCCACGAAGTGCTCGCCCCGGACAATGAAATGAAGCGCCTGATCATCAAAAGGGTCTCCAGTAACGAATTGAAGGAATTCGCGGTGGCCAAGGGCATGAAGACGCTGGTCCTGGACGGCCTGGAAAAAGCGCGCGCAGGGCTGACGTCGGTCGAAGAGATTTTGCGCGTCATTCAGGATTAGGAAAGGGAGAGATGGCTCATTTCAAGTACGTCGCCCGGGATGCGAACGGAAAAAAGGTTTCCGGCAGCCAAGAGGCACAGCAGGCCAATGACCTCCTGGACCGGCTGACCCGCAAAGGTTACGTCGTCACGAAAATCGAGCCGGTCGAAGACGCGGGAAAGCCGGGCGGGATCGTCGGCACCCTCTCCTCCATTTCCTTCGGCGGCGGCAAGGTGTCCCAGGAGCAGATGATTTATTTCAATCTCCAGCTCTCCAACATGCTCGAGGCCGGCATGACCCTGCTCTCGGCCCTCGAGAACATTATTTTCCAAATCAAGAACAAGACTTTCCGCTCGATCCTCAAGCAAGTCACCGCGGGCATCGAGGAAGGCAAATCCCTGTCGGAGGCCGCCGGCCGGTTCCCGAAGGTGTTTCCAGAGCTGTTCACGAGCCTTCTCTACGTCGGCGAATCGAGCGGCACGCTGGACGTTATTCTGAACCGCTATTCCCGGCTGATCGAAGACGAATACGAGCTCAAAAAAAAGGTCAAGAGTGCCATGACTTATCCGATGATATTAATAGTAGTTAGCATCGGCATTGTGGCGCTGATGATGACCCTGGTGGTTCCCAATTTCGTGAAAATCTTCATGAAAACGGGGGTGCCACTTCCTTGGCCTACACAATTTCTTTACAATTTGAGCCAAGCGATCACAAAAAATTGGATTATTTTAGTCGTGGTTTGCATTTTGATTTTCGGGGTGGTACGTTTTCTAAAGGCAACTCCCTGGGGCAGAAAGAAATGGGATATCATGAAATTGCGCCTGCCCCTGTTCGGTTCTTTGAATAGAAGGGTCGTGATGACGAGGTGGGCGCGGACGCTCGGCACGATGGTGGCGGGAGGCGTGCCGATCCTGCAGGCCCTCGTGATTTCCAAGAAGGTTGCGCAAAACGAGCTGATCGAGCGGGGCATCGGCGATGCCTGCGTCGCGGTGGAAAAGGGAGGCCGGATCGGCGATTCCTTCCGGGAAAACAAGGAGTTCCCGATCGAGGTCGTCCAAATGATCAGTGTCGGCGAGGAATCGGGCACTCTGGATAAAATGCTCCTCAAAGTGGCGGACTTTTACGATAAACTCATCGCCTATCAGGTCAAGCGTTTGAGCGAATTGATCGAACCTGCGTTTTTGATTTTTGTCGGTACGGTGGTCGGCTTCATCATGCTTTCCGTGATGCTGCCGATATTTGATATGTTGAAGGCCCTGCAAGGGCGGGGCATGTAGCTCTTATTGAATAGTAATCCAAATCAATCAGAGGGAGGGAGAACGTCTATGAGAGTGGGGAAAAGTGAAGAAGGTTTTACGCTGCTGGAAGTATTGATCGTCGTGGCGATTATCATCACCATCGCCGGGATCGCGCTTCCGCGGTTTTTGGGGGTGAGCGAACAAGGCAAAAAGGCACGCGCGAAAGGTGACATGCGCGTTCTGCAAACGGCGATCGAATCGTATCTTTTGTTTTCGAACACGATGCCGGCTGGCGCCGATCTGCCGAACGGAAATCCTCAGCTGGTGAGCGATTTCACAAACGATTTCAAGGACCCCTTTTCCACGACCGGGGCCAATTATCAACTGGCCACGAACGTGTCGGGGACCAAGAAATTTTACGTCTGGTATTCCGTGGGTCCCAACGGTAGCGGGACCAACAGCATTTCAACGGCTGGCGCTGTGACGGGGGACGGAGACAACGTATTTGTTTCCAATGGCTCGCCCGGCCAAGGCGGCTGAGCGCCCTTCCTATTTGCGGGAAAGTAGTTCAGGAGGTTGAAATAGCGACGATATATTAGAGAAAATCAGGGAGGGCAGTCTATGATGAGAAGCAAGCAAAGGGGTTTTACTCTATTGGAGGTGCTGATCGTGGTGGCGATCATCATCATTATCGCCGGGATCGCGCTTCCGCGGTTCTTGGGGGTGAGCGAGCAGGGCAAGAAGGCCCGCGTGAAAGGCGATTTGCGCGTGCTCCAGACCGCCATCGAGTCGTACATTTTGAATACGAATACGCTGCCGGCCGGTTCGGATCTTCCGAACGGCAATCCTCAAATCATCAGCGATTTCACAAATGATTTCAAGGACCCATTCTCGACGGTTTCCGGCGGGGCAGTCTACAAACTGGCCACCAACAGCAATGCCAACGGCAAGAAATATTACGTGTGGTATTCTGTCGGGGCCAACGGCGGCGCGACCTTGACGATCAGCAACGTCGGCGTGGTGACCGGCCACGAGGGGGACGACGTGTTCGTCTCCAACGGAAATCCGGGTTCGAGCGGCTGATCAGGTTTTTAATTCCGGTTTTGAGGGAGCGGAGGGGATGTGAAATGCGGGAACTTAGTCCGTTCTATTCAGACGCTTAGCCGCGGCGAGAAGGGTTTTACCTACCTCGAACTTCTCGCCAGCGTCGCCCTCTTCGTCACCTTCACCATTTTCCTCCTGAATGCCTTCAATTTAGGCCACCTTGCCATTGCGGACCTCGACACCGTCAATTTGGCCCATTATCTCGCCGGCAACAAGATGGAACAAACCCGGAGCCTTTCTTACGGCAGTATCATTTCGGAGGGGCGGACGGCCGTCTCGGGATTTCCGGAATACGAAAGCCAGGTGGACGTCTCTTTCCCGCAAACCCCGAACACCAATTTGAAAAAAGTCATCGTCACCATTTTTTACAACAAAGGCGGAAGCTCGAACAGTGTCTGGCTCAAAACATATATTGTTAACAACGCGTAAGGGCGCCACCATCATCGAACTTCTGGGCGCCTCTTTCCTGGTGCTCCTGATGACGGGCACCATCGCCTACACCTATATTGCCATCCTGAAGGCCATGGACGCCCAGATCGCGCGCGCGCAGGCCCGGGCCGGGGTGAATATCGCCCTCGAGGCGGCAGTGGTGGACCTCCACCACGCGTTTCAGGTCAGCGTGGACAACGCGCTCAAGACCATCCGTTTTGAAGTCGAGGAAAATGACGTCAGGAATTTCTACGTTTACTATTTGAGGGCCGCGGACGGGAGCTGTCCCTCGACTTTTTCGGCGAGCCAGACTTATACCTTGATGCGGGCGACTTTGACGGGTGGGCTGAGCGGGACTTATGCCTGTGGCGACGGGGACGCCGCCATCCGCGAAATCATGGGTCCGCCGACTTCCAATATTTCTGAATCCGGCGGCCTGATCACTTTCGATCTCACGACCCGCGTCAAGGACACGAGCATACGGACTCTGACTTCCGTGAGGATCAGGAATCTATGAACCAAAAGGGCGTCACCTTGATCACGACTTTTATTTTCCTCATGACCTTGTCCCTCATGGTCGTCGGTTTTCTGGTCATGGCCACGGGGGAACGCCGGGAGGTGAAGGGGAGGATCGACATGGCGAGGACCTTCTGGTTTGCCGAGGCCGGTCTTCACAAGGCCCAATGGATGCTGCTCACGCCGCCCGGGCAGGGCGGCGGCGGGATGGGCTACGAGACGCCGACGGGCGGGGTCACAGAATCGCTCGATGAAGGGTCTTATACGTTTACGGTGACTAAGACCGCCAATCGCCGTATTGTGGTTTCGACGGGGTTCTACCTGGATTACAAATACACAGTCCGGCAGGAATTCACCGTCAATTAAAATGCGGCGGCTGGTAAGGGCGTTGATCCTTCTATTGGCCGTATCCCTGGTTTGTCCCGAGCACCCCTTGAGGGCCGCAACAGGCCCGGGATTTTGGCGGCCGACCACGCGGACAACGACCCGCACAATAACCCGGACGACGACTCGGCCCACGACCCGCACCATCACCCGGACCACAACGCGGCCCACCACCCGCACGACCACCCGGACAATTACGCGGACGACGACCCGGCCCACGACCCGCACGACCACCCGCACGCTCACACGTACCACGACGCGTTCGACTACGCGCACCACGACCCGCACCATCACCCGGACCACAACGCGGCCCACCACGCGCACGACCACCCGGACAATTACGCGGACGACGACCCGGCCCACGACCCGTACGACCACTCGTACGCTCACACGTACCACGACGCGCTCGACGACGCGCACCACGACCCGCACCATTACCCGAACTACGACGCGATCAACTACCACAACGTTGCCGAGATTACGCGCGGTTGAATGGGAAGACGCCCAGCGCCGCCAGATTTCGGATTAATCAGCCGGCTTGGGCGATGGGCCGGATTTAGGGCTTCAGCAGCTTTCGCATGCGCAAAAGACTCGAGAATTTATAACGGCCTTCGTAGAAAAGATTGAACCGGCTGCGGCGGTTGTCCACGCAACGTACTCCGATTTCGATGATCCGTTTCCCGGCCGCCTTGGCCCGGTGAAGGATATTGAGCACGTAGGCGGTATATTCGTCGATCGCGCCGGCGAATTCCCGCAGGACCGGGGTCCGGTAGGCCTTGCCGCCGATGGAGTAATCTCGGTATTCGAGGCCGAGAAGCCGCCGGGACAGGAGAATAAAGAGGGCGCTGCCCAGTTTGCGGACGAGCGGCCGGGTTTGAGAGCCGGCGATCTTGGAGCCGACGACGATGTCGTAGTCGTCGAGCAATTTGAGGGCGTCGTCGACGAAGCACAGATCAGTCGAAAGGTCCATGTCGAGGCACACGACGGCCTCATGAGCGAACCGCGGCAGGGCCTCGCGGAAGGCCGAGCCCGGTCCTTTTTGGGGGAGGTGGAAAAATTTGATCCGGGCGTCGTTCCGGGCGAGCGCTTCTCCGATGCGGCAGGTCTCGTCCGTCGAGCCGTTCGATCCCAGGATGATTTCGAAGGCATACCGCTTGGAATCCAGATACCGGACGAGCCCGGCAGTGTTCTTCTCCAGGATCTCGGCTTCGTTGAAAACGGGGATGAAGACGGAGACTCGGTTAATGGTTCGGCCTCATTTCAGAAAAGAAAGAAACAGCCGGGCCTGCCGCGCCCAAAGGCGGACATTGCCTTTGCGGAGACGGCCCCAGACATATCCCGGCCTCGCATAATAATCCAGAAACGCCCTCCGCGCAAACCGCTCCAGTTCCTCCTTTGTTTTTCCGGAAGGAAAGACGGATTCGGGAAAGAGTTCGCCGGGCAGAACGTCACGGCGCAAGGGCGTGCCCGGATAGGGGCTGGCGACGTGGAACGAGGCATAGGTCGGGTTGAGACGTTTCACGAATTCCAGCGTGGCCTGCCGCTCGACGTCGGTCTCACCCGGCAAACCCACCAGAATAAACGCCAGCGACTCGATCCCCGCCCGGTGAGTGGCTTCGAAGGCGGCCTCTATCTGGCGCAATTTGAGCCTCTTGTCGACTTCGTCCAGGATCCGCTGTGAACCGGATTCTACGCCGTAATGGATGAGGACGCAGCCGGCCTTTTTCATCTGGGCGAGCAACTCGGCATCCACGAGGTCCGCCCGCGTCTGGCAAGTCCAGTGGAGGCCGATCGGTTCGCGGATCAAGGAGTCGCAGAGCAGTTTGACCAGCTTCTTATTGATGGTGAATTCCAGGTCGATGAAATACACATTCTTCGCCCCGTGGCGCCGGGCCTCCCGGAGCTCTTCGAGCAAATTTTCCACCGGCTTTGCCCGGACTCCGTTTCCGTACATGGTGAGAGAGCAGAAAGTACAGCTGAAGGAGCACCCGCGCGAGGCCTCGAGGACGGCGAAGCGGTCTCCCATCAATTCGTAATAATAATCGTTGAGATCGACCGCGTGAAAGGCCGGGACGGGAAATTCCGCCATCGGGACCGGGCGGCGGTCCGGGTTGGAAATGATTTTTTCTCCCTCGCGATACGTCAGCCCCGCCACCGAGGCGGGCGAAGCGCCGCGGGCGATCTCCCGTACCGTCCATTCCGGTTCTCCCCGCAGCACGCCTTTGGCGCCTGTTTTTTTGAGGAACTCCTCCGGATAAAAAGTTCCGTGAGCCCCCATGAGATAGACGCGGTCCGGGTCCGGGAGGCGGCGCACGAATTCGACGAATTTCTCGTAATCGAGGTTTGGGCATTGCCAGCGGTCGATGTCGGAGGAGGTTACGAAGAGGAAGTCCGCTTTCCGCGCCGCCTCCGCGATCTCTTCTGCGGAAAGGTCGGTTGCCTCCTGATCGAGCACGCGGCTGGCAAGGCCGTCCTTTTCCAGGATCGCGGCGCAATTGAGGAGGACGAGCGGCGGCCAGCGGCGGTTGTGGCGCTTTCCGCGGCGGCTGACTACCTCTCCGTAAGCGGGTCGTATGAATAGCACGCTCATGCCGCGGCGCCCTCCCCGGCCATAATTTTTCGGCCGGGTTCCGCCCACTCCGAGCCGGGAAACTCGCGGGCCAACCGGGTGAAAATCCGGGCCATTTTATTCCGCTGGCCGAGGGCCTGGCAGGAAAGCCCCCAATGATAGAGGGCCTCCGGAAGATACACGCTGTCGAAGAACAGGCGGGAAAATTCGCGGTAACCGGCCGCGGCGGCTTTGTGATCGCCGGTCAGATACGCGGCCATGGCGTGAAAAAAGAGCGCTTCGTCCGCCAAAGAAAACCGCGGATAGCGGGCGCTAAACTCCGAAAACACGCGACGCGCTTCGCCGTACCGGCGCTGGTCATACAAACGCATAGCCCTATTATAGACGATCTCCGGGGATTTGAGGTAGACGAGGGCGCCCGCGCCGAAGCTCAAGAGAAGGAATGCCGCCAGCCCGGCGAGGATCGGTCCGTGCCAGCGGGACAGAAACAAATCGGCTTTCCAGGCGCGCGGATCCGGCGCGCGGCGTCGAAGCAGTGCGGAGAGCGCAAAAATCAGGGCGGCCGCCGTGATCGTGATTCCGGCCAGATCGATTCGGCTCCGGCGAAACTCAAGTTCCACCGTCTCCCGTTCCGGATAGACGATCATGAAAGAAGGGGAAGCGAAGAAAATTTTCCTCGCGCCGGTGACGCGCCAATTGGGGTGGTAGCTGATTTTGATCAGCACGGGCACCCCGGTCCGCGAAACCTTGAAGCGGATTTTCTCGTCCCGTACCGTTTCTTCCACTTTCAAGTTGCCCTCGGCCGGAATTTTGGGCACCCGGTCCCAGGACCGGAATTCCGGACTTTCCGACAACAGCGATCGGCGGTCTTCCGCGTTGGCGTTGAAGATGAGCGGCACCTCCAGCCATTCGGCCCGGCGGAACCACTCGTACCCCTGACGTTTCCAATCGGGCCCGGCGAGAACCGGCCGGTACCGCAGGGGCGTCACGTAACGGTTTTCAGGATCGGGGAGCTCGTAGATTTCGATCTTTCCGTCGGTTTTTTTGAGTTTGAGACCGGGTGTTTGCCGGCAGGCTTGCTTGGCCTTTTCGCTGGTGACGATCAGGTCCCGGACATTGAACAGCCGGAGGTGGGCCAGCGCCTTCGGGAAGTCAAAACGCGGATAATGATAATCCGTGTAAGGACAGGGCGCGGAGGGGCTCATCTCGGCCTGCTGATAAAACACGAAAGGCGATGAGATGGAGGATTGCATGTAGAGCCCTTCGAGCGTCTGCCGGCCGGAAAAAAGCGGCAGGGATTCGAAGGCCCGCGGCGTGCCGAAGGATTCGTAGGATTCGGAAGGCTCGACCGCAACGCGGGGAGCCGCGAAGTCCCCTTTCAGGAACTCGTTGATCCCCTGGAACTGCTTCCATCCCGCCTTGGCTTCAAAGCCGCTGTAATTCCACCGGAACCAGTCCGCGGAGGCGGGGCTCGTGATCGCCACGGCGAGCAGAACGGCAGCTCCGAGCAGAATCACTCCCAGCGCGCGGTCCCGGACAAAACCGGCGAACGCCCAAAACGCGGCGGCCGCCATGAGGACCAAAAAGAATTGGACGAAAGGAACGAACCGGATGTCCACCACGCCCAGCCTGAATCCTATGAGGAACAAGAAAGCGCCGGCCAGTGCCGCGTAGCCGAGCAAGAAGAACCGGCCATCCAAGAATTCGCGAGCGGCGAGCGGCAGGCGGAATATTCGTGCCAGGCCCGCGACAGCCGTCAGAGCCGCCAGAGCGGCCATGGGAAACGGGAGTAATTCCTGAAGCGTGAAAGTCCAGGCAAACCGGAAGGGGATAGTCCAAGGCTGGTTGACGAGCATGGGCAGAAACCAGAAAGCCATCAGGCCGACTCCCCAAGCGTAAACCCGGAACAAATACGCCGCTCTTCTCAAGAGCGTGCCGCGGGGCGCGGCCAAAAGGAAGTAGGGCGCCATGGCAAATGCGAACACGAAGGCGTATCCGTGAGTCAGTCCCGTCAGTGCCAGCAGAAACGCGTTCTTTATAGCGGCGCGAAACCCGGTGATAGTGTCAATGAGCGAGCCCAGAAATAGGCACAAAAAGGCGAATCCCATCTGATAGGAGAACTCGCCCGCGAGCGTGCTGTAGACATTGCCGCCCCACATGCTGTTGCCGGAATTGAAGAGAAAGACGAGCGAGAACAGGGCGCCCGTGACCGGCACGGGAAATTCGTAACGCAGTTTTCGCAAAAGATAATAGGCGGCCGGAGGAAGCAGAAAGACGCTTGACGCGGTGACGAGCTTGAAGGCGATCTCGAGCGGCAGCGCGAGGCTCACGAGCATGATCAGCAGAAAGGAGGAGGGAAAGTAAAACAGGAAGATGGGGTAGCCGCAGTAATGGGCCTGCGACCAGCCGTGGAGTTTGAATTGCGGCAGGAGGGTGTCCCGGAGGTATTGAGCGGGGTAAAAATGGGAACCCAAATCGCCGCCGGTGGTCACCGTGGGGGTGAAAAGAAGGGCCGGATTGAAATGAGCGCAGAGGAAGCAAAAGACCGCCGCGAAAATCAGCCCGATAACGAAATGCTCCCGTCGCGTCATCCGGGCAAAGGTTTCCGGCCGCGCCGGGAGAGAATCAGATAGACCAGACCGGCGAGCAGGAGCCCGAAGGACCCGATGAGCCAGGGGGAAGCGAAGCCCTCGCCCAAGGGCGAAATGGTCAGGAAAGCTGACGCCATGTCCGAGTGATGAAACCCATCCTGCTCGTAATTGATCAGGGCGAAGACCGCGTAACGGCTTCCTTTCAGCCCGCCGAGGTTTTGGACCGGAAATGTCAGGAATGCGGTCCCTCCGGGGGCCAGGCGATGTTCTTTTTCCGGGGCAGGGCACAGAATTTCTTTGGGCAGATACAACCGGCAACGAAGGTCGAGCGTTTTCTGAGACAGGCTCTTAAGGCCCAGCTTGAGAACGCCGCGGCCCGAGACGGTTCGGTCGCCCAGTTTGGAAACGATCAGGGCCGGCCGGCTTTCCCCGAAGTGATAAAAAATAGGCGACAATGCCGAGAAGGGGTAGCGGCCGGCGTCGGTGTAATGGGTCAGCAGCGCCAGCGAATACGATCCCGGCAAACGGTGTTGAGGAGAAATAGAGTGCTGAACCTCCAGTGCCTTTCCGGGTGCGATTTCACCAGCCGAGGGTAGAAATGACGAGGTCCCGGGAAGCAGGAGCTGATGCGTGACATCGTAGGCCGATTCATCCCCTTTGTTCGTTATCTTGATGGAGACATCCAATCCGGACTCCTTTGGGGTGGCCGTGCTTTCCGTCTCCAGAGCAATGGTGCCCGCAACCCCTTGAGAAGTCATAAGAAACACCAAGAAAACCGCAGCCAGGGTGATTTTTGGGGCTCCGCTGAGAGTCATTACTCTTTCTCCTTTATGGTGTATACTTTAGAATAACATTGATCAGCCCAGATCAAAGGAATCATAGCCCCGGCCGTGATTTCTGTCAAATCTAAGGGTGTGTGGGGACGAAGGATGAAACTCCTCAGGAAAATATTTAAGCCTTCGGAGCAAAGCAATGGGGCGCGCCGGATCGTCGCCAGCGTCTGTCTCATGGCTTTTTTTGTCGTCAGCATGTTTTCCATGGCCGGCTGCGGTTGGATGTGGGACTTGTGGAATTGGTATGGGGGCTGGCGGTGGATCGGCAATTGGTTCGGAGGCTGGTGGAATATCGGATGGTGGTGGGGCGGATTTTCGTATGGAGGCTGGTGGTACGGCGGGTGGATCTATAATTGGTGGTGGTATGGGGGATGGTGGAATTACTATTGGTGGTACGGAGGTTGGTGGTACGGAGGCTGGTGGAATAATTGGTGGTATTATAGCGGTTGGTGGTATTACCCGTGGTGGTACGGAAATTGGTGGTATTACCCGTGGTGGTACGGCGGATGGTGGTATGGCGGTTGGTGGAATTGGCTCTATGGCGGCTGGTGGAATCCGTACTGGTGGTATGGGGGCTGGTGGTACGGCGGTTGGTGGTATGGGGGCTGGTGGAATTATTGGTGGTATTACGGCAGCTGGTGGAATCCTTACTGGTGGTATGGAGGCTGGTGGTACGGCGGCTGGTGGGATTACTATTGGTATTACGGCGGCTGGAATTATTGGTGGTACTATGGCGGTTGGTGGTATGGGGGCTGGTGGAATTCGTGGTATTACGGCGGTTGGTGGTATTATCCCTGGTGGTACGGGGGATGGTGGTATGGCTGGAATTACTGGTACAACTGGTATTGGTGGTATAACCCTTATTGGTACGGCGGCTGGTGGTATTACTACGGCTGGAATTGGTGGTATTCCTGGTATTACCCTTGGTATTACTACGGCGGTTGGTGGAACTATTGGTGGTACGGCGGCTGGTGGAACTGGTGGTATTACGGCGGCTGGTGGTGGTACGGCGGCTGGTGGAATTACTGGTGGTACGGCGGCTGGTGGGATTGGTGGTGGTACTACGGTAATTGGAATTGGTGGTATTACTGGTGGATAGACTATTGGTGGAATTGGTGGTGGTGGCAGAGTTGCACCACGACAACGACCTCAACTACTACCACCACGACTACGACGACGACCACCACCACGACCACGACTACGACAACGACCACAACGACCACAACCACAACGACCACTACCACGACCACAACGACAACCACCACCACGACGACCACGACTACAACTACAACGACCACCACCACAACAACGACCACCACGACGACTACAACCGAGCCGCCGACGACAACTCAGACCACGACCACAACCACCACGACCATCGCTCCTACGACGACAAGGCCGCCGCGGCTGGTCTCAGTCGAATGGGAAGATAAGCAGAGAAGGCAAACCGCCTAAGAGTGCCGGATTTGTTTGCGCGCGCTACGAAAACAGAGAACGCTTCAAAGCTAAGAGGCTCCCGAACTGCTCCTTCCGGTCTTTGAACACCGATCGCAGCACGTTCATCGGCAATTCCAGAAGCGCCAGGCGGGAAATTTTGTGTTTGTCCTTGGGGAACTTACGTTCCAGTTCGATGGTAGGAATGCGTTGATTGAATTTCAGATCGTATAAAGCTCGATAAGTCACGGGCGGACCCTCCTTCCGCACTATTCATCGCCCAAAAAACCAAGAACTTTATTTTCGACCGCCCCAACACGTGAATTTTATTTCATTCATCCGCCCATAAGTTGTGTCAGGGGGGCGGGTCCTCCCAACATATAGTGTCTCATCAAGAAAAATGTGAAAAATGAGCAAAAAAGCGTTGACGCGTTCAAAATGCATAGATAAAGTGTACCTTACAAAATGTACTTTACATTTTGTAAATATGAAAATTAAAACGTTGCCCGCGATCAAAACCCTCGGCCTCGGCAGTTTTCTTTTATTTCTGTTCACCTCGTCTTTGATCATGGCGTACGAATCCCCTCTTCCCGCGGCGGCGGCGAGCCGGCCGGAATCGAAAAAAGAACTCGGCGATGTCTTGAAAGAACGAAAGGTTCAATTAAGATCCCGCTCCCTCGAAAAGGAAAGCCTGCTCGAGGCGAAAAAGGAAAGGGTGGATTTTCTCCTGCAGAAATCCCGGGGTTTGCTGGCGGAGGGAAAGCAGGACGAGGCGCGGCGGTTTGCGCGGGCCGCGCTGGTGCTGAGTCCCCGGAACCGGGAAGCCCTGGCCGCGCTGGCCCGGGCCCGGCAGGCGAAGGAATCGCCGAAACCCCAGTTTGACCTCTTTAAAGAAGAGGTGCCGCATCTGAGCGAGGCGGAAAAAGAGCGCATGATCCGCTTTTTCTTACGGCGTGGAAACCTTCTCGCCCAGCGCAAATTGTATGACCAGGCCGTGGAGGAATACGAAAAGGTGTTCGTTCTGGCGCCGCTTCACGCGCAGGCCTCCCGTGACATCGACGCGGTCAAAAAGAAGCTGATCCGGGAAAAAAAGGAAGAATGGAAAAAAAGATCCCGGGGAGCCGGGGAAGACCTGAATGAGCGGATGGACGTCTCTCTGAACACGGTGAAGCGACTGGCAAAGGAAGGCCAGTACCTGGAAGCGAGAATGATCCTGAATCGCGCCGCGTTTTTAGACCCCTCGGACAAGCGCGTCCGGCGGTGGATGGAGAAGATCCGAAAGCTTGAACAGCGGGCCATCCGCGATCAAAAACCATGAAGGTGGAAAAACTCTACAAGATCGGGGAAGTGATGCAATTCAGCGGATTATCACGTCAAACCATTCATAATTACACGCTCACCGGCCTCATTCGCGAGGCCAAGCGGACGCCCTCGGGCCACCGGCTGTACGACGAGACGGTGTTCGAGCGGTTGGAGAAGATCAAGATCCTGCAGTCCAAGCATTATACGTTGATGCAAATAAAGAAGATTCTGGAAAAAGAAGCCTAAATCCACAGAGGAGGCGAGACCATGAGAGAAGACGTCAAGTTGTGGAGGGAATATAAAAGGACCCGAAGCGATCTTCTGAGAGACACCATCGTCAAAAAGTATCTCTATCTGGTCAAGTACGTCGCCGGCCGCATCGCGATCGCGCTGCCTTCGAACATCGAATTCGGCGATCTGGTCAGTTACGGGATTCTGGGACTGTTCGACGCCATCGAAAAATACGACGTCGGGCAAGGGAACAAGTTCGAGACGTATGCGGTTTCCCGCATTCGCGGTTCCATCATGGACGAACTGCGGAAGCTCGACTGGGCGCCGCGGTTGCTGCGCAAGAAAGCGCGCGAAATCGAAAAGAAGTGCAAGGAATTGGAAGACCGGCTGGGCCGCATGGCGACGGATGACGAACTCGCCCGCGGATTGAAGATCAGCGTCGGGGAGCTCAACCATCTGTACAGCGAGCTCAACTCGACCACTTTCCTTTCCTTGGACGAGGTCTGGGAAAACGACAACGGCAACAAACCGATCTCTCGGCTTCAGACGATCGAGGATTCGCTGGTCACGAACCAGTTCAGCTTCGTGCACCGGGCCGAGGTGAACGAGATACTTGCCAAGGCCATCGAAAACCTTCCGGAGAAGGAGAAACTCGTGATCATCCTGTATTATTACGAGAATCTCACCCTCCGCGAAATCGGCCAAGTGCTCAACGTTTCGGAATCACGGGTTTGCCAGATACACACCAAAGTGATTCTCCGGCTCCGCAGCCATCTTAAGAAAGCGGGTGAAATTGCGGTAGAAGTCTAAATAGATCAGCCTAAGCCCTTTCTTCACGAAGCGTTGCGTCGTCCCCGCCGCCGACCCGCCTTATCCGGGGGCAATCCCAGCCCCTTGGTT
Source organism: Candidatus Omnitrophota bacterium (assembly GCA_016209715.1). GTDB lineage: Bacteria > Omnitrophota > Omnitrophia > Omnitrophales > Omnitrophaceae > JACQVP01. Next base: position 4,708 of record JACQVP010000010.1, on the reverse strand, counting down.
AAAGTTTATTCTTCCGAAGCCGATCAATACAGTGAAAGGAACTCATATTTTAGGAGACTTTATGGAAGAAAATTCCGTACTGGCCGAAGTCGGCGAAACAAAGCGATCGGAAGATGAGGTGACAGCCGTGAAAGAGACACCGAAGACCCCCGCGCAATACCTGGACGAGCTGAAGCAGGAAATCGAGTCGATCTCCGATCCCAACGAAGGACGAATTCAGGAACTGAGAGATCTGATCAAAAGAGGGAAGCTGGCCACCAAAGAAGCGGTCCGCGAGTCGGCGGAAAAATTGGGCGAGCTTTTCCTGAGCCGCCGCCTTTTCTAGCCCGCAAACGCCGGCGCCGGTTCCTTCCGTTCCTGAAGTTTGCAGAGTTCCGCCCACTTTTGAATCGGCGCCAGGTTCATGAAGTGCCTCCACACGCCTTCCGTCAGATAGTTTTCGATCATCATCACCGTGATCCCCTGATCGATTCCGAGATATTCCGGCGCCCACCAGTCCCGGTCCACGTTGAAGGCGTCTTTGAAGCCGTACTCGCCGTAAAGTTTTTCGGCGTAAGCGGAATAAAAGAATTTCAGGGCGGCGATCGATTCCGACGGAGTAAACACGATCGAAGCCGCGCTCCCGCTAGGGGCGAGCGTGCCGTCGTGGAGCGCCTGTCCGGGAAGGGCGCCGTAGGCCTTGTATCCGAACGGTCCCAGGGAGGCGGTCAGCCCCCACGACGACTGGCTGTAGGTCCTGAACTTTTCTGCGTGCTCGATGCAAAATTCGCGGTTGGCGATCGTGGCCAGCCGTGAGTTTTCGAAATAATTGACGCCGGCGTCGTTCAATTCGCGGAAATCGATAAAGGCCTGCGCGTATTGATAAGTGAAGAGGCTCCCCGAGTGGGAATAGATGATTTGCTTTCCGTTGTATTCCTCTTCGAAGCGGTTCCATTGGTTCCACGCCTCGGCGGGCACCGGAAACGTCGGGGACCCGATGGCCAAGGCTTGCAGGATCATCAGTTCGTTATACGAATCCCAGTAATACGGGAGGAAGCCGCTTTCCGGTTTCCATCCCATGCAGACCAGGTCAGAGCCGTTCCTCATCCATTCCCAATTGACCCGCCGGTAGATTTTCTTCGCCAGCTTTTCGACCGGCGTCCCTTTGTAATACTCCCCGGCGAAGAGCGCGCCCGCCACGAGGAGCGCGGTGTCGATCGAGGACGCTTCGGACCCCCAGGCGCGCCGTCCCGTTTTCGGATCCAGGAAATGATAGAAAAAACCATTCCGGTGCTGCGCCTTCCGGTCCAGGGTTTCGAGCGTCAACAGGACCCGGTCATAGGCCTCCCGGTACGAGATCCACCCCTGCTCCTGGCCGATCACCCAGGCCACCAGGGAAAAGCCCGTGGCCGCGATCGAACAGGGAGAGCTTCGCTGCGAAGAATCGTGCGTCAGGCCGGTGTCGGGGTCGGAAAAATTGATGAAATACCGGAAGGTGTCCTTTTGAATGCGGCGCAGAAATTGCTCGTCTTCAAAGGACGGGTCCGGCGCGCCGTGAACCGGCGAGGCGGAAAGCAGCACCGAGGCGCACCCCAGCAAAATCAGGAGACGGATCAATGGCCGGTGGTCTTGAATTGTTCGAGTTCCTTGGAAAGTTCTTCCTTGAGCCGTGCGGGCTGGTCGGTGTCGCGCACGATCTTTTTCATCCGGGAAACCGAACGATCGAGCGCGCCGGCGAGCTCGTTGAAACTATCGGCCAGGTTTTGGGCTTCATCGTGTTTGCGGAGATGGACGCGTGCCGTCAGGTCCTTGCCCGCGGCCTGCCGCAGGATCCGGTTCACGTGATAGATCGGTCCGGCGATTTTATGGGACAGGAAAACGGTGCCCCAGCCGATCAGGACGATGAGCGGGAGGATCAAAACCAGCAGCCTTTGATGGGAGCGGTTGAGGATGGTTTGGATGATCTCTCTTTCGCGTTCGCTGAACCGCTCGGTGTCCTTGACGAAGGCGAGCCTCGGACCTTCCTGACTGGTCTGGTAACGGGCCGCGTCATAATCCTCCAGCCGCGAAGTCAGCGAAAGCATATTGCGGACGCTTTCATCCGAGAATTCCTTGACCGCCTGTCCCCAGACCCCGTAATAAAGAGAAGCAAAAAGGGCTCCGGTGACCGTGAGCAGGATCAATAAAATCCAGGCCATGTAGCGGAATTGAAGCGGGCGGTCGATGAGAAAATGCTTGCGCCTGTTTTTCATGAGATCGGAGATTAAATTCGAATTATAGAGACAGAATCCAGCGGTGTCAACCGGCGAGCCCTCTTTCAGCTCTCTAAATACTGAATGTATATGTGCTTAGAGAAAAGAAGGGCAAATTTGATTCAGCATTTGATTTTTGGGCCCTTCTTGAGTACTATTTAGCAAGATTTTAACCCCTCAATAAACTTAATTTTAGGTGTTTTTACTGATCACTAAGTAAAAGATATAAATTAAGTTCTTCAACTCTTATGCGACATAAAAGCAAAATCAACCGATTTCTGTCTTTTATATTCCTGATGGTCTTTTCCCTTCAGAGCGCACTGGGGGCCGCCCCGGCTCTTCCCGTTGGCACTTTGCGGCCTGAGGTCGAATGGGACCTTCCCGCCGAATTAGGTTCCATCACCGATCGATTCGTTCCGGACACCGGAAAAGACGGAAAATGGGTGGTGTTTCTCCGGGACGCCCATGGCGTGCTGGAGGCGCAGAGGAACATTGCCCAAATTCTGGAATGGCTCGCGGCGGAAAATAAAATTGATTTTTTGGCGCTGGAGGGAGCGGCTGGCGAATTGGAGCCCGAACGGTTCCGGATTTTTGATTCCGCCGAAAAGAACGAGCCCTTTTGGGAGCGGTTGTTTCAAGAGTCCATCCTGAGCGGTGCCGAAATGTTTCTGCTCAAAACCGAAGCGCCGCTTTTGTCCGCCGGCGCGGAGACGGAAGCGGATTATCTCGAGAACTTAAATCAATTCCGGCGGGTCCATCTTTCCCGGCGCGAGACAGGCGCCTGGATACGGCAGATGTACGGACAATTGGACCGGCTCACGAGCCATTTCGACAATCAGCCGCTTCGCGAAGTGATCCGGGAGTGGAAACGCTTTCATGACGGGGAGATCGGCCTGGCGGATTATGTCCGCGGTCTCTCCGCTTCGGGGCGGACCTGGATGTCGGATCCGGAGCGTTTCTGGAAACACCAGGCCGAGTGGCCGCATTTGTCGCGCCTCGCGCGGCTGATTTCGCTGGAACCGGAGCTTGAGACGGAACGTATCGGCGCGGAACGCGATGACTTTTTGCGGGCCCTCGAGTCGGCGCGGCTGCGACCGGAATTAAGGCAGCAGTTCGCGGAAAGGTCCGAATCGGGCGGCGCCGGCGGTGTTTCATTGCGGCCGTTGTTCGAGCAGCTTTTTGAAGCGCGTCCCGAGATTTTCGGTTCCCTGGGCAAATACCGGCATTATTTGCAGTGGGCTCAATATCAGATCCTGGCCTCTGAGATCCGCGGGCCGGAACTTTTTGAGGAAGTCCACCGGATGACCAAAGAGACGCTGGAAGGATTGGTTCGCAGCCCGGAAGAAAAAAGCGCCGTGGAGACGGTGGAAAAACTTTTCCTTCTGGAAAAACTCTTCCGGCTCGAACTTTCCCATGATCAATGGAGATTCATCGACGGGAACCGGGAGGCCTACGGTCCGGCCGCTTTGGCCGGGCGATTCGGCGGCGCCGGTGGCTCGGGGGTGCCGGTGCCGGTTTTCGAAATGGCCTGCCGGTTTTACGAAACCGCCGTCCGCCGCGACCGGGTGCTCTTCCAAAATTTGACCCGCGCCATGGCGGTTTCGGGGCGGAGCAAGGCGGCCCTGGTGGCGGGGGGATTCCACGGCGAGGGGATCAAGAGCCTTTTGCGGTGGCGGGGGATTGCTTACTTCGAAATCACGCCTTCCTTCCGCGAGGAGGCTGAGGCCGTCCGGGGAATGAAAGGCCCGCACACGGAAGAGTCAAGCCGGTACGTCCGGCGGATGCTGCGCGGGAAAGATCATGTGGCCATTCCCGTGGCCTTGCAGAAAAAGCCGGTGTTGCGCCGGCTCGGGGAGTTGGACTACATCACGCGAGCGGTGAGAAAGGCGCGCGGGGAAGCCGCCCGGGAAGCTCGCGCGGCGGCCTTGGGGCAGGCTCGGCCCGACGTTTTCGATCCCGCCATTTCCTCGGAAAGAGTTCTGGCTTGGCTACGGTCTTTGAGGCCGGGGCAGGTTTACAGGCGAAATTCCCGCGAATTGTTCGTGACCGACCCCGAGAAGCATGTGGTGCTGAAAATATACCGCGTTTTGGAAGCCAAGGCGGTCAACTGGCTCTCGCTTGCTGTCAATTTGCTGAGTTTCGCCGCCGACGGGATGTCGCGGTTTATCCGTTCCCGGGCCGATGCGCCGGCGGGCGAACCGTTGCGGGGCTACCGGCTGGCCGAATCCTTGTTCCCGGAACATCCTCTGCGTTTCCGCATTCTGCCGCCCGCTGATCTCACCGCCTTTCCGAATCTGTCGGGGATTTGGCCTTCGCCCAGCGGGGCTGAGAATGCGGTGGTGTTGCAGGATTTTGCTCCGGAGCATTGGTTTCTGCGGGAAAAGATCGCCGTCGCGGTGCGTGCCGGAGACCGTGCGGCCGCCGAGCGTCTGATCCGCGAGGCGCTCGGATTCCTGACTTCGTTGTGGAAGAAAGGC
>JACQVP010000110.1 GCA_016209715.1 Candidatus Omnitrophota bacterium | reverse complement strand
CTCTCCCAACTGAGCTACTGGCCCATGAAGGCGATATTTTATTCGGAAATAGTATTTCCCGCAACAGTTACTTGGTTCAAGCGCCCGCCAGATCCCGCAGGCGGGCAATCCGCTCGGGAGTGGGCGGGTGAGTTTGCAAAAAAGCCAGCGGCCGCGGGGTTTGGCCCTGTATTTTTTGTATCTTTTCCAGAAAATTGAGCAGCCCGGCGGGAGAATATCCGGCCTGGCGCACCAATTTCGCGCCGATCATGTCCGCCTCATACTCATCCTGACGGCCAAACCGGGCCATGAAGCCGCCTTTGGCGATCTGGAGGGCAAGGTTTCCCAAAGCCCCCTTCGAATCCTTGAAAACCAACCCCGATAGGTAATCCACCCCATAGGCCCGGGACATGGCCTTTGCGGGATGCCGGGCGAAGGCGTGGCCGATTTCGTGCGCCAGCACGCCCGCGATCTCATCTTCATTGCCCGCGAACTGGATCAAACCGGAATGGACATAGATGAACCCGCCGGGGATCGTAAACGCATTCGGACTTTTGTCGGCGATGATCTTGAATTGGTAATCGAACTCGCGGACGGGCAGTCCCGCCGCCAGACGCTCCCCCATGGCCTCGAGACGGGGGGACCAGACGGGATCCTCGACGATCTTCATTTCTTTCAGCACCGCCTGCTGCATTTTCAACCCGATCTGCCTCTCTTCCGGCACGGAAACTACGTTCCAATCGCGCAAAAACGGTTCCACATAGGCGCATCCCGAGAACAAACAGAACACCAAGGCCGTCGCGGCCATCCATCTTTTAATCACGGCGCTCCTTTTTTGAAGGCCTGCCTTAACATTTTAGACAAAAGCTCGACCGGCATGCCCACGACATTGGAATGGGAACCTCTCATCTTCTGCACCAGCCCGGGCCCTTCCTGAATGGCATACGAACCCGCCTTATCCAACGGATTGACTTTAGACAAATAGAATCGGATCTCCGAATCGGTGAGATCCTTGAAGCGAACCCGTGTCTTGCAATAACCCGCGAGCAGGCGCATTTTCGCCGGATGCCAAAGGGCGACCGCCGAATAAACCGAATGCCATTTGCCGGAAAGGCGCCGGAGAGTCCGGAAGGCCTCCAGGCGGGTGCGCGGTTTGCCCAAACACCGGCCTTCAAAATAAACGACGGTGTCGGCCCCCAAAACCCAAACGTCTCGCGTCTCGCCAATGCGGGCGCGTTTGGCCTTTTGAACGGCGTGCCGCAAGGTGAGTCTTGCCGGGCCGATATACCGCCGCGGATTCTTTTCCGCGTAATCGCTCTGCACGACCCGGTGCGGGATCTGCATCTCGTTCAAGATGCGCTTTCTCCGGGGCGATTGAGACGCCAGGAGAATTCTTGGCCGGGAATTATTTCTTGGCATGGAGTCCCGCTCCGATGGCCCTAGCGGCGACCATTCCTGAGGACCAGGCCCATTGAAAGTTGAACCCCCCGATGCGTCCGTCCGCGTCGAGGATTTCGCCCGCAAAATAAAGTCCCGGCCGCAGTCTGGATTCCAAAGTCCGGGGACAAACTTCCTTCAGATCGACCCCTCCCGCCGTCACCTCGGCCTTCGCGTATCCAAGCGAGCCGGTCGCCTTCAGCGGGCATTCCGTCACCGTTCTCACGACGGCCTCCCGGGAGCCCTTTGACAATTGATGGAAGGGGGTCTCGGGGAGCACCCCGGCCTTGCGCGACAGAGTCTCAGCCACCCGCGCCGGCATGAGTTTGGCGAGATAGTTCTTGAGTAACACCTTCGGCTGTGAGGCCGCGGCACGCGTCAAACCGGCCCGCAATTCATCGGCGGTCATGTTCGGCAGAAAGTGGGCCGTCAGAGCGGGCTTCCGTCCGTCTTCCCGGTCGCGGATCCAGTGCCGGCTGACGTCGAGCACAACGGGCCCGCTGAAACCGAAATGAGTGAAAAGAAAGTCGCCTTCGAATACGCGGCGGGCAAGCCCCTCTGATTTAAGGGTCAGCCTTGCCGGGAGACTCACGCCGGCGAGCTCCTTGAAATCGGGATCGCCCGACACCAAAGGGGTAAGGGCCGGGCTCGTCGGAACCAAACGATGCCCGAAGGCCCCGGCCAGCCGGTATCCGGAACCGTCACTTCCGGTCGAGGGATAGGACAATCCTCCGGAACACAGCACGACAGTCCGGGCGGCGTACGAAAAACCGTCGCCTTCGCACAGAAAGCGCCCGTTTTCATATTTTAATCCGGTGACTTTCTTCGGGGCTTCGAGGCTCACGCCCAGGCGCCGCACTTCCCGCACCAGGCATTCGAGCACGGTTTGGGCGCTATGCGTCGCCGGAAAATATTTGCCGCTGGCTTCGAGCACTACTTCGGTGCCCAATTCCCGGAAAAGGGCGACCGCCGAGCGGGACGGGAAAGCTTTCAGGATCCAGCCCACGGCCCGGAGGGATTCGCTCGAGAAATCGCGTTCGGTCACTTCCCGGTTGGTCAGGTTGCAGCGGGTGCCTCCCGACATGAGGATCTTGGCCCCGAATTTTTCCCGGCCGTCCAAAAGGAGGGCGTTCAATTTTTGCCGGCCGCACTCGATGGCAGTCACGAGGCCCGCGGCGCCGGCCCCGATCACGCAGACGTCCCAATTCATGGCTGGACCGGATCGAAATCCAGGATCAGGGAACGGACTTCGTCGATGCTTTCTGATTTGTTGATGCGGTCGCGAAACCCGGCCGCGCCCGGCATCTCGCGAAAATACCAGCAGGCGATGCGGCGCATGCGGAAGAGGGCCGTCCGTTCCTCATGCAAGACCTCGAGCTCCATGTGCCGGATCAAGGTGGCCTTGATTTCGTCAAGCGAGGGCCTCCCCGGCGGGGTTCTTCCCCGAAGCGACTCTTCGATTTCACGGTAAATCCACGGGTTCCCGAGCCCCCCGCGCCCGATCATGACCGCGTCGCAGCCGCTCGTTTCCCTGAGCGTCCGGGCCGAAACCGCGTCGGTGACGTCTCCGTTTCCGATCACGGGAATTTTCACGGCCTCTTTGACGCGGCGGATGGCTTGATAATCGGCGGAGCCGGAATACCCTTGTTCGCGCGTGCGGCCGTGGACCGTGACCGCGTCCAGGCCCGCGTCTTCGGCATAGCGGGCGATCCGGACGGCCTCCTCGCCGCTTTCGTCGCTGTATCCTTTGCGCATCTTCACCGTGAGAGGCACCTTCTTGACCGCCTTCGACATCCTCACAAAGATCTCGCGCGCCAGTTCCGGTTCCCGGAGGAGCGAGGAGCCGCCGCCTTTCCCGGTCACCTTGGGCACCGGACAGCCGAGATTGACGTCGATCCAATCGAAATGCATCGACTCCAGAATTTGCGCCGCCTCGGCCATCCGCTCCGGATTGCAGCCGACCAGTTGAGCGCCCAGCGGCCGGTCCTCGGGGACTGTTTTCAGGATCTCCCGGGTGGTCCGGGTGTCATAAAGCAAGGCCTCCGCCGACACCATCTCCAAAAACGCGAACTCCATTCCCTTCTCCCGGGCCACCAGCCGGAACGGGAGATCGGTGCAATTGGCCATGGGCGATTGGACGATTTCAGAAGACAAGGCGAGATCCTTCAGCTTGAGCATGGATCAATTATAACAAATGAGGGTTTATAAGTAATGGACGGCGCTTTCGAAAACCTGATCGCCCAGGGCGATCCCGATGTCGGACTCGGTCACGTCCCATTGGACGACGTCATTGGAACGGTCAAGAGAATCCGAGAGGCCCTGGACGAATCCTTTGTTGAAATACACGAACTGGGCGTTCGCGGCGTTCTCGTTCCTCTTGAACGCGAGCTTCCGGAAAGCCTCGGTCTGGCGCTTTTCGCTCTTGACGATGAGGATGCGGGTCTTCCGGTATTTGGAAACGATGGCGTCAAACTTCCGGAGCGTCACCTGCCCGCAATCGATCCAGAGCGAGGGAACTCCGTGGTCGCCCTCGATCACCAGGTCGGGCTTGTAATGCGCGCCGATGGCGACTTCGATCTTCAGCGCGGGATCATAGAAAAGGATGTAGGAGAGGAGTTTGAGCACCACGTGTTCCCGGGTCTCCTGCTCTTCCTTGAACAGGATCATCTTCTTCTTGAACCGCGGCGTCTCGAGATTAAAGGTGAACTTTTCCTGCATCGCCCCCTCCCGACAAGATCTCCCTCAACGATTCGAAAACCTTGCGCCGATCCCTTTCCCGGAAGAGTTCGTGATAGTAGCCGTCAAACTCGATCCACCTCTTGTCGGCGGACCCCAGCCGTTCGTAAAAGCGGCGGGCCAGATTCTTTTTGACGATGCGGTCCGCGCCCGCCATGAGGACCGCGACGGGCAGCCGGATCTCGCTCGCGCTTTCGAGGACCCGTCTTCCGGCACGGAGCATTTCCCGGATCAGGCGCAACGTGATCTTGCGCTGGATGAGCGGATCGGCGAGATACTGGCGGTTTTCGTATTTGTCATGGGTCAGGAGGAACGGCTTCACGGGATTGACCAGCACCGCGTGCGGCAAGATAGTTCCGAGCCAATCGCTCACCCGGTCCGCCCCCGGCACCCAGGATTCGGGCGCCAGGCAGGGCGACGAAAGGATCAACCGGCGGAGCCTTTGGGGATGGATCAGGGCATAATAGGCGGCGATTTCCCCTCCCATGCTGTGTCCGAACAGAACCGTTTCCGCGACGCGAAGCTTCTCGTTCGCGGCCAGGAAATCCAGAAAGGAATCCACGTCCGCCAGATAATCTTCGAAACGCTCGACGTAAACCATTTCTCCGGCCGATCGCCCGTGCCCGCGGAGGTCGAAGGCGGCGAAGTTATAAGGAAAATCCAGTAGTTCGTCGACGAACGGGACATACCGCAAAGAGTGCTCGCCAAACCCGTGCAGGATCAGAAACAGAGGGGCTTGTTCCGGGTTCCCGGCGAGCCAAAGCCGGTAATTGAGCTGCAGGCCGTCCCGCGACGCAAAGTATCCTTCGCGGTAAGACCGGCTAAGCGGGGGACTTGATTTCATACATCGCCTCGATCACCGCCCGGTACTTTTCTGTGACGATTTTCCGCTTGATCTTCAGCGTCGGCGTCAGCTCTCCTTTGTCCTGGCAGAATTCCTCCGCGAGGAGCGTGAACTGCTTGATCCTCTCGTAATTCGCCAGTTCGCGCGTTCGGGCTTCGATCCGGGACGCGATGAAATTCCGGACGGCCTCGCAATTGACCAGGTCCTGACAATTCACGAAGGCAATGCCCTGCTCCTCGGCGAATTTGGCCAAGGGCCCGAAATCGGGCACCACCAGGGCGGTGAGATAATTCTTTCGGTCGCCGCACACGCAGACCTGCAGGATGTACTCGTCGGCCACCAGCAGGTTCTCGATCTTCTGGGGGGCGATGTTTTTGCCGCCGGAGGTGACGATCAGGTCCTTTTTGCGGTCGGTGATCTTCAGAAAGCCCTCGGTGTCGAATTCGCCGATGTCCCCGGTGCGGAACCACCCGTCCACAATGGCCTCGTGCGTCTCCCTTTCCATCTTGTAATAGCCGCGCATGACGTTGGGCCCCCGGACCAGGATCTCCCCGTCAGAGGCGATCTTCACCTCCACCTGGGCGAGTAGCTTGCCCACCGTCCCGAATTTGAAATCGTCCGGGCGGTTGACGCTCACCACCGGAGAGGTCTCGGTCAAGCCGTAGCCTTCCAAAATGAGGAGGTCCGCGGCGAAAAAGAATTCGGCGATTTCCTTCGACAACGGGGCGCCTCCCGAGATGAAAAAGCGGATGCGCCCCCCCAATTTGGCCTTGATCTTTTCATACACCAGTTTGCGGGCCAGCCGGTATTGCAACGCGAGTCCCGGGGGCATGCGTTTCCCCCGGCAGCGGTAGGGCGCGGTTTTATGCCCGAGGGCCAGGCTCCACTCGAATAATTTTTTCCTCAGCCCCCCCGCGCCGTGCACCTGTTCCAGGATGCGGGCGTAAATTTTTTCATAGAGGCGCGGGACGCTCGCGACCATGGTGGGCCGGATTTCGAGGATGTTCTGAGGCACCGTGTTCATGTTTTCCGCGTAGGCGATAGAAACGCCCTGATAGAGCATGAAATAAAAACCGGCCATCCGTTCGAAGACATGGCTCAGCGGAAGAAACGAAAGGCAGCGGTCTTCCGGCCCGCCCTTCAGAATTTCCACCGACGCCTCCACGTTGGAAAGAAAATTCCGATGAGTCAGCATCACCCCCTTGGGCTGCCCCGTCGTTCCCGAGGTGTAAATGATGGTGGCGAGGTCTTCCGGTCCGACTTGGGCGCACAAATGGTCGAAACGGGCCGGATCCGACGCGTGCGCCCAGGCCCCGTCGCGGCACACCTGATCGAACGCCAGGACCCCGCCCGGCTCCGTCAAGGGGTCGAATGTGATCCGGTGCTTGAGCTTCGGAGAACGCCCCGCGAGATCCTTGATTTTTTCATACTGCTCGGCGCCGGAAAAAATCAGCACGGGGGAGTCGGAATGCCGGAGGATGTAATCGATGTCGGGGCCGCTAGAGGTGGGATAGATCGGCACGTTCACGGCGCCAAGCGCGAGGATCGCCAGATCCGCATACGCCCATTCGGGGCGATTTTCCGAAAGCAGGCACACGGTGTCTCCGGCCTTCACTCCGAGCTGCCTCAACCCCAGGGCAAAGTCGCGCACGCGCTCAAGAAAATGCGTCCAGGAAATATCGCGGTAAGTGCCGTCTTTTTTGACGCGGAGAGCTGTCCGCGGACCGTACAGACGGGCGCGGTCCACGAACATCCGGATCAGGCTGTCTTGGGTCATCGGTCCTGGAACTTCGGCTGGCGCTTTTCGAGAAAGGCCTTGACCCCTTCCTTTTTATCCTCGGTCTCGCAGACTTTCCCGAACAGTTTGGCCTCGAGCTTCAAGGCCTCGTCGAGGGAATACTTCGCCCCTTCGGTGATGGCCTCTTGTGCCAGCTCGATGGCTCGACGCCCCTTGGCCGCGATCTTCTTGGCCAGACCGAGCGACTGCTTGAGCACTTCTCCGTCCGGAACGACTTTGGTGACCAGACCGATCCGGAGCGCTTCCTGGGCCGTCACGTTGTCGCCGGTGAGAACCAGCTCGCGCGCCTTGGCCTGGCCGCATAGACGCAGCAAACGCTGGGTCCCGCCGAAGCCCGGGATGATTCCGAGCAGGATTTCCGGCTGGCCGAATTTGGCGCGATCGGAGGAAATCCGGACATGACAGGCCATGGCAAGCTCGTTGCCGCCGCCGAGACACACTCCGTTCACGGCCGCGATGAAAACTTTTTTGGAGTTCTCGATTTTGTTGATGACCGTCTGGCCTTTTAGCGCAAGCTCCTCGCCCTTTCCGGCGGCCTCGATCGCGGCAATCTCCTTCACATCAGCGCCGGCGATGAAGACATTCGGCCCGGCGCCGGTAATAATGACGACTTTAACGGTCGGGTCCGCGTTCAAGTCGTCGAGCGCCTGGTTGAGCTCGAGCAGGGCCTGACTGTTCAAAACGTTCACCGGGGGGTGGTCGAT
>JACQVP010000109.1 GCA_016209715.1 Candidatus Omnitrophota bacterium | reverse complement strand
AGCTTGCGGCTCCTTTGTTCCTGTTGAGCCTTTTTGATTATTTGGAAAGCTATCATCTGGGGCAGCTCCGGCCATGGGAGGATGGGTATCGGTTTATTTTATCGGATCCGGGTTGGATTCGGCGTCTTCATGAATCATTACTCCTTAACGAGCAAAGAGTTACAGAGCCATCCGCTTAATTTTTGTTGCTTTCATTCTGAGGCAAATCTGCTATAATCGCCTCACTCCAGAGGAGGAATCAAATGAAAGTACTGATCACCGGAGGCGCTGGTTTTATCGGCAGCCATCTTTCCGAAGCCCTGCTCGCGAGAGGACATGAAGTCACCGTTCTCGATAATCTTTCCACCGGCCGGCTGGAAAATATAGCCGCCCTGGAGTCCCATCCCAAATTTCACCTGGTCATCGGAGATATTCTGAACGAGTTCCTGGTGGACAAACTGGTGGAGCGCGCCGATTGGGTGTTCCATCTCGCGGCCGCGGTGGGCGTCGATCTGATCGTGAAAGACCCCCTGCGCTCCTTGATGACCAACATCAAGGGAAGCGAGATCGTGCTGGAAAATGTTTACCGCTATCACCGCAAGGTCCTCATTACCTCCACCTCCGAAATTTACGGCAAGAACAAGAACGGTCCCCTCAAGGAAGAGGACGACCGTATCCTCGGCTCGCCTCTGAAAAGCCGCTGGAGTTATTCGACTTCCAAAGCGGTGGATGAGATCCTGGCCTATGTCTATTGGCGGGAGAAAAAGGTGCCGACCGTGATCGTCCGGCTTTTCAACACCGTGGGGCCCCGGCAGACGGGGCATTACGGGATGGTGATCCCCCGCTTCGTCGAACAGGCCCTGCAGGGCAAAGACATTACCGTCTACGGGGCCGGCACTCAGACCCGCTGCTTTGTGTATGTGAAAGACGTCGCCGAGGCCATGATCCGTTTGATGGAAAACCAGGACGCGGTCGGGCAGGTGTTCAACATCGGCAACGGGGAAGAAGAGATTTCCATCAAGGACCTGGCGGAACGCATCATCGGCATGACGGCGAGCCCGTCCCGGATCGTCTACGTCCCTTACGACGAGGCCTATGAAGAAGGCTTTGAAGACATGCAGCGGCGCGTTCCCGACACGTCCAAGGCCGCCAGGTACATTGGCTTCAAGCCGACTGTCAATCTCGACGGGATCCTGGAGATGGTCATCTCCGAATTCCGCAAGAGCCTCGCCCCCGCGCAAGAATCTGTCAGCCTTTGATTCCAAAGATCGTTTACCTTCTTCCGGAGCTGAAATTGGGGGGGACGGAGAGGCACGTCCTCCGGCTCGCTTTCGGCTTGATCAATAGAGGTCACGACGCCGGCATCGTCTGTCTTTTCCGGGAAGGGGCGCTCGCTCCCGAAGCCGCGGCGCTTCGCATTCCTTTCGAATGCCTGAATCTTCCGTACCGCTGGGACGCGCGGACTTTTTGGCGCCTGTGCCGTTGGATGCGTGCCCGGAAGCCGCGGATCTTGCACACCGAGCTCTTCGGATTCCATTTTTTCGCGGGGCTCGCCGCCAAGTTGTGCCGCGTGCCTCTCGTGATTTCGGGGCGGCGCGAATTGGCCGATTGGCAGAAGTGGCGGCATGTGCAATTGGAAAAATTAGGGAATCGATTCGTCGACCGCGTGGTCTGCTGTTCGGAAGCGGTTCGGCGCCGGACCCTGGACCGGGAAAGTCTCGCGCCCGCCAAGGCGGTCACTCTTTATAACGGGATTGAAGTCGCGGACTTCGTGGACGCAGGAAGACGGGACGCTGTCCGCCGGGAGCTCGGAATCCCTTCTCAAGCGCGTGTCGTCGGAACGGTCGCGAATTTCGGCCGGGAAAAAGGATACCCGCATCTTTTGGAGGCTGCCTCGCGGATTTTGGAAAAGGACCCCTCGGTGTGGTTTCTGCTGGTGGGAGACGGACCGCTTCTCGAGGAGATGCGGAAGCGGGCCGCGCGAATTCCTTTGGGGCGGCAGATCCTTTTCACGGGGTTCCGTTCCGATATCCCGGAATTGATGGCGGCGATGGATTTATTCGCCCTGGCCTCCGTTTCTGAAGGGTTCCCGAACGTTCTTCTGGAAGCGATGGCGGCGGGCAAGCCCATCGTCGCGACCGATGTCGGCGGCATTCCCGAATTGATCGGGGCGGACCGGGACGGTCTTCTGGTTCCTCCCGCGGACGCCGCGGCCCTCGCCGAAGCCGTGAGGAAATTGCTGTTGGATCCCGCACGGGCGGGGCGTCTCGCCGAAAACGCGAAGCGCACGGTCCTGGGCCGGTTCACGAGGGAGTCGACGGTGGAGCAATACGAAAAATTGTACCTCACCCTGATGGGAGCGGATCATGCGCCCCGCGCCCTGAATCTTTCCGGAGTCGCCTGAAATGTGCGGGATCGCCGGCGTTCTGCATTCCGAATCCAAAGGGGCCGTGGACCCCGCCGTTTTACGGGCCATGAACGCCAGCCTTCGGCACCGCGGCCCGGATGATGAAGGTTACCGTGTCGAAGGACGGGTCGGGCTGGCGATGAGACGGCTGTCGATCATCGATCTCGAGGGCGGCCACCAGCCGATTTCGAACGAGACCGGCACCGTCTGGACGGTCTTCAACGGCGAGATTTACAATTTTGCGGAACTCCGCGAATTCCTGACCGGCCGCGGGCATTATTTTCAAAGCCGTACCGACACGGAAGTCATCGTCCATCTTTACGAAGAATTCGGCGAGGATTTCGTCCGGAAACTCCGCGGCATGTTCGCCATCGCCCTCTGGGACAGCGAGCGCCGGAAATTCCTCCTCATCCGCGACCGTTTGGGAATCAAGCCCCTTCATTATTGGTTCCGGGACGGGACCCTCGTTTTTGCTTCCGAGATCAAGGCCCTGCTCGAATATCCGGAAATCAGCCGCGAGATTTCGCTCGCCGCCCTGAGCGATTATTTGAGTTTTCTCTACATCCCGTCGCCCGGGACCATTTACCGGGACATCCAGAAACTTCCGCCCGGGGAGATGCTTTGCCTGGAGAACGGGGCTCTTGAGCGCCGTTCTTATTGGGACATGAATTTCGAGCCCGACTATTCGGTCTCCGAAGCGGAGTGGGCGGAGCGGGTGAGGAACGAGCTTTCCGAGTCCGTCCGGCTGCATCTGGTGAGCGACGTCCCTTTGGGCGCGTTTCTGAGCGGCGGCATCGACTCGAGCGCCATCGTGGCCATGATGAAACGCCACGCGAGCGGGCCTGTGAAGACCTATTCCATCGGCTTCCAGGACCATCGCTACAACGAATTGCCCTACGCCCGGGAGGTGGCCCGGCACTGCGGCGCCGAGCACCATGAGGAAATCGTTGAGGCGGACGCCTTCGGACTCCTTCCCAAAGTGCTGGCCGGGTTCGACGAACCCTTCGCGGATTCTTCGGCCCTTCCGACTTATCTGGTCTCGCGCTTCGCCCGGAAAGACGTCACCGTGGCCCTTTCGGGAGACGGAGGAGACGAGCTGTTCGGGGGATACCTGTGGACCCGCAAAGAAGTCTGGCTGGAAAAGTACCGGCGCTTTCCCGGCCTTTTCAAATCGGTGCTGAGAAAAATCACTGCGGACGGTTCCTTTCAACCCTTGATGGAAAGGGGTGTTTGGAACGCCTTCCGCCGCTTCGTCTATGACGCCCATCAGGACCCGCCGGCGAGCTTCGCCCGCCGGGCCATGAGCTTTCAGCCCTGGATGAAGGAGCGGCTATTCCTCCCCTGGGTCAAAGACGCGATTCGGACTTCGAAGAGCGAAAATCTTATCCGCGCCTGGTTCGAGAAGGCCGGCGCGAAATCCGTGGTCGACAAGTTTCTTTTCCTCGACAGCAAAATTTATCTGCCGGACGACCTGCTCACGAAAGTGGACCGGATGAGCATGCTGCATTCCCTCGAAGTCCGGGTTCCCATCCTGGATCACCGGCTGGTGGAGCTGGCCTGCGCGATCCCGTTTTCCATGAAAATCAAGGGCCAGACCACGAAATATATTTTCAAGAAGGCCATCCGCGGCCTGGTCCCGGAATCCATTTTGAGACAGCGCAAGCAGGGCTTCGCGGTCCCCATTCAGCGCTGGTTCCGCGAGGACTTGCACGGCTTCGCCAAGAAAATTCTTCTCGGCGAGCGGTCGGCGAGCGGCCGGTATTTCGATTTGAACTATGTGCGGTGGCTCCTGGAAGAGCACGCGGCCGGGCGGCAGAGGTTCGGGACCCAGCTTTACGCCCTCGCCGTCTTCGAGATCTGGAGCCGCATGACCGAAGAAAGCCGGACCGCCTTGTCTTCTTCTAACCTCACGTTGACGGATTTGGCGCCATGAGCGGAGAGAAAATTTCAGTCGTCATCTTGACGTCCCGCGGCCCGCGGCATTCTTATTTTTGCCGCCAACTGGCCGCGCATTATCGCGTTTCCGGCATCGTGCTGGATGACCGTTATCACGCCTCCGACCGGCTCTGGACGTTTCTCAAAGGCTGCGGATTCAATCCCTTTCGCGTGATCGCGAAGCTCGCCCTGAAGCGGCGGATGCTTCCGTTCGAGGCGAGAGACCGCGAAACGGAAGAGCGCCATTTCCCGGCGGAAGGAAATGAATTTCCCGGCGGCGTGCCGGTGCTCGCGGCCAAGGATCCGAACGGGCCGGAAACGGTCGAATGGGTCCGGCAGAAGCGGCCGGAAGTCCTCGTGGTTTTCGGCACCCGGCTGATCGGCGAGGCCGTGTTGTCGCTGGCCCGCTCCGGCGCCCTCAATATTCACACCGGGCTCTCTCCCCACTATCGCGGCGGCCAGTGCACTTTCTGGTGCGTCTATGAAGGCAACCTGGAGCATGTCGGCGTGACCATCCATCACCTGAGCCCCCGGATCGACGGAGGCGACATTGTCTACACCGCCCGGCCCGAAATCGAGGCGGATGACACGGTCCGCAGCCTGGAATGCAAACTGGTGAAACTCGGCACCGAGAGAATGATCGATGCCGTCCGGGAATTGTGTGAGGGGCGGGCTCCGCGGGTCCCGCAAACGGAGAAGGGCAGGCTTTTCCTTTCGAAGTTGTACACCTTGGAAAAGCGTTTGGAGCTGGAGAAGAGAATGGCCGAAGGCTGGCTCGTTCATCTGCTCCAGGCGCGCGCGGCGGAGCGGGTCCCATGAGAAGGGCGATCAAGAAATTGCTGCCCGCGGTGTTCGAGGCTTCGGGATGGAACGCTCGCGAGCTGGGGTCCCTGTTTTCGGCGGGCGGGCGCGTGCTCATCCTTTTATATCACCGCGTCCGCCGCCCAGAAGACATCTATGAGGCGGCGGTGTCCCCGGAGAATTTTGAGCTGCAGATGAAGTACCTGGCCGGAAATTTCGAGGTCCTTTCTCTTGCGGATTCGATGCGCCTGATGGAACGCGAAGAGACACCGGGAAAGCCGCCCGCGGTTATCACGTTTGATGACGGTTACCGAGACAACTGGCAGACGGCCTGTCCGATCCTCAAAAAATACGGCCTGCCGGCCACCTTTTTCATCGCCACCGGAAGCATGGGAAACCGGGAGCCGATGTGGACCTCCCGGGTTGAATTCCTTTTTGCCAAGGCGCCGGTCCGAACGCTGGTCCTCGAGACCCTGCCCTCCCGGGAGAGTCTGGACCTCCGGGAACCGGGCCGCCGGCAGTATGTTTGCCATTGGGTGAAGAACGAGATGAAGAAGGTCCCGGAGGAGAGAAGGCGGCTGATTTTGGAGGAGCTCGAGCAGAAAAGCGGGGTCCGGCCTCCGGAGAATTTCACCGGGCCGGAAATGCTGGACTGGGACGAGGTGCGCCTCATGGCGCATGACCCGCTGTTCGAGATCGGCTCGCACACCGTGTCTCACCGGATGCTGGCCCATCTTTCGACCGAGGAGGTCCGGCACGAATTGGAGGCCTCGAAAAAAGCCATCGAGGCGGAGACCGGCCGGACGGCGCGCTTCCTTTCTTTTCCGGGCAACAGCCATGACGGCCGGACCCGGCGGCTCGCGCGGGAGGCCGGTTATGAAGCGGCTTGCGCCGTGGGACAGGCCCTCTGCTCTTACGACGCCGATCCTTTCGAGTTGAAGAGGGTCCACATCGAGGACGGGGGGCTCGGTCATTTCCGGGCCCAGATCTCCCTTCTTATGGAAAGGGCCCGCGGCTGGGCGCGGCGATTGGGAGTAACGGGATGAAGGCGGGGAAAATCACCGGATTCGATTTCTTTTTGCTGTCGCTCCTCCTGCTCGCCGGGATTTCCGTATACTTCACGTTTTTCCGGCCCGTGAAATTCTCGAACCTGATCAACCGGGAAGGCGTTTCCAAGATCGCCGAGGTGGAGATCATCGTCCCGGAAGACCTGGCCTGGATCCGGGGCACGATCCCGGCCGGCGAGGAAACCCGGAACGTCTATGGCGAGCTGGAATGGAAAGTCGTCGGTTTCGAGGAGGCCGCGCTGGCGGGGAAGGTGTGGCTGATCGCGAAAGTGAAGGTGCGGGCCGTGGAATACAGTTCGGGCATCGTTAAATACGGGAAGTACACGCTCCTGCCGGGAAGCAAAATTTACCTCATCGATGACCGGTATTTCATAGAAGGCCGCGTCTATCGTTACCGCCTGCTCGACGAAAAGGTCCCCTTCTGATGAACGATGCGCAGGCGTTCGGCCAAAGCCTCTCCCTCCGGGCGTTGTGGAAAGTTTTCGGGCTGTCTCCGCGCCTGCGGGAATTCCTGAACGGGCCCGCGGCCTTGAAGGCGGCGCAATGGCTGCTCGCTCTCCTCGTACTGGGATGCGTTCTCACACCCCGGATTCAGGTCGGAATCCTCTCGTCTTTTTACCGGGTCGATGTCCGGCTCGACGATCTTTTTCTTTTCGCGGCTCTCCTGGCGGGCACCGGATGGCTGGTAAAGCCCATTGTTTTCCGGGAGGCCGCAGGGGGCGCCCCGTCCTGCGAAAAGGCGCTGCTTCTTTTTCTGGCGGCCTGCCTGATTTCCGTTTTGAGCGGTCTCTCTTTCCGGACGGTCGACAAGCCCTTGGTGAGTTTTTTCTACGTTCTCAAATGGACTGAATATTTCCTCGTGTTCGCCGTGACCTGGCGGATTGCCTTTTGGGCCCCTGACCGGCGTTTTTTCACCGGCGTTTTTTTCGCGCTGGGCATTTTGCTCGCGGCCTACGGATATTGGGAGCATTTTTTTCCCGCCGGGCCCTCGGTGTATCCGAATTATTACCGTCTTTTCGAGCGGCCGCCCTTTCACGGCGACGCCAATCACGTGGGTGGTCTGCTGGTTTTGTGGATGGGCGTGTTCACGGGGTTCTTTTTGAAGTCGGAGAAACGGGGCGCCGCGATGGGATGGCTGGCCTCGCTGGCGTTCGCCTTTTTCCCGCTGGTGTGGACGTATTCCCGCAAGAGCTATTTCGCCCTGGCCGGCGCTCTCATCGTCGCCTTCCTGGTCCCGGCCTCGCGCAGAAGGGTGCTTTTCCTCGCAGCTTTCCTCGTCGTTCTCGGTTTGGCCTTGCCGACGCGCCTCGGAGAACGCCTGGCGGATCTGGGGGACGCGTTTT
>JACQVP010000108.1 GCA_016209715.1 Candidatus Omnitrophota bacterium | reverse complement strand
CCATGAAGAAGGCCGTGCAGCTCAGCATGACCAAGGGCGCCAAAGGGATCAAGATCCTTTGCGGCGGCCGCTTGGGAGGCTCGGAAATCGCGCGTTCAGACGGGTACAAGGAAGGAAGCGTCCCCCTCGGGACGTTCCGCGCCGACGTCGACTATGGTTTTACCGAGGCCTTCACGACCTACGGGACGATCGGGATCAAGGTGTGGATCTATAAGGGCGATGTTTTGGTGAAAAAAGAAATCGCCGAGCGGGTCAAGCAGCAGCATGCCCGCGAAATTCCCGCGGAAGAGACTCCGGCGGCCGTTTCCGAAACCATGCCGCAGCCGCCGCCGAGCGACGCTTCGGGCGCGGCTCAAGCGGAAGGCCAAACGGGAGAGGTGAGCTGAAATGGCGGTGATGCCGAGCAGGGTCAAATTCAGAAAGTTGCATCGGGGGCGCCGGCGCGGCATTTCCAGCCTCGGCAGTTCGGTGGACTTCGGCGAATTCGCCCTCAAGTCACTCGACCGCGGCTGGCTGACCTCGCATCAGATCGAGGCCGCCCGTGTGGCGCTCACGCGTCACGTCAAGAGAGGCGGCAAAGTGTGGATCCGCGTGTTCCCGGACCACCCGTTTACGAAGAAGCCCGCCGAGACCCGCATGGGCAAAGGCAAGGGGGAGCCGGAATACTATGTCGCGGTGATCAAACCCGGAAGAATTTTGTTCGAGATGGAAGGGATTCCGGAGGAGCTGGCGAAGTCCGCCATGCGGTTGTGCGCCCATAAGATTCCCTTCCGCACCAAGTTTGTGAAACGGGAGAGGGGCTGATGAAACTCAAGGTCGCCGACGTCCGCGCCCTCGCCGTGGACGAGATGGAGCAGAAACTGACCGCCCTCAAAAAGGACCTTCTGAATCTGAGGATCCAGCTCAAGACCGGCAAGCTTGAGAAGAACGCCGAGATCCGGACGGTGCGCCGGTCGATCGCGCGCGTGATGACGATCCTTGCGGAAGAGAAGCGCAAAGAGACCCAAAAACCCAAGAAGACCCAAGAACCCAAGAAGACAGCGAGAAAATCTAAATGACGGCCGAAATCCATCTTCAAAACACCGACCGCCGGTACCCCAAGCAGAAGACCGGGATCGTGATCAAGGACAAAATGAACAAGACCCGCGTGGTCGAGATCAACCGGCTTGTTCCGCACCCTCTTTATGGGAAGGTCATGCGCCGCCGGACCCGGTACAAGGCCCACGATGAAAACAACCAGACCAAAATCGGCGACAAGGTGCGGATCGTGGAAACCCGCCCGATGTCGAAAGACAAGCGCTGGCGAATCGCCGAGATTTTGAAATAACGGGACATTCTAATGATACAGATCAGATCGATACTTGAGATTGCCGACAACAGCGGGGCCAAGCGGGCCGCTTGCATCAAGGTGATTGGCCGCGCGGGGCGTAAATACGCCTCCATCGGCGACATCATCACCGCTTCCGTGAAGGAGAGCATCCCGGAAGGAACGGTGAAAAAGGGCGAGGTCGTGCGCGCCGTCGTGGTGCGCACCCGTAACCCGATCCGCCGGCACGACGGGTCTCTCGTCCGGTTCAGTTCGAACGCCATTGTCCTCATTGATAATCAGAAAAACCCGCGCGGCACGCGTATTTTCGGGCCCGTGGCGAGGGAGCTTCGCGAAAGGGACTTCACAAAAATCCTTTCCCTGGCCCCGGAAGTCGTTTGAGAGAAACCCATGAAACTCAAGAAGAATGACACGGTGTCGGTGTTGACCGGGAGAGACCGCGGGAAAAAAGGCAAGATCCTGAAGCTCTATCCGGAAAAGCAAACGGCGATCGTCGAGCACGTCAACATGGTGAAGAAGCACATGCGGCGCACGCAGGCCAACCCCAAAGGGGGGATCGTGGTCCGGGAAGGGTCGGTCAAGATCTCGAATCTGATGCTGGTCTGTCCGCGCTGCTCGAAGACCACGCGGGTCGCCTTCATGCTCTTGACCGACGGCTCCAAGAAAAGAATGTGCCGCAAGTGCAAGGAGATCATCTGAAATGGCCAAAGTGACCGAAGGCAAGACGCCGCAGAAAGCCGTGCCCGCGCGCCTCTACGAGAAATATCGGAACGAGATCGTGCCCGCGCTCCAAAAGGAATTCGGGTACACCAACTTGATGGCCGTCCCCAGGCTGGACCGGATCGTGGTGAGCATGGGCGTCAAGGAAGGCGCGACGGACATCAAGATCCTCGACCAGGCGGCCGTGGAGCTTTCCGCAATCACCGGCCAGAAGCCGAAGGTTTGCCGGGCGAAAAAGTCCATTTCTGCGTTCAAGCTGCGGGCCGGCTCTCCGATCGGGCTCAAGGTGACGCTGCGCCGCGCGCGGATGTACGAGTTCCTGGACCGTCTCGTGAACGTGGCCATGCCGCGGATCCGGGACTTCCGGGGCATTCCCCTCAAGAGCTTTGACGGGCAGGGCAATTATTCGTTCGGGATCCAGGAGCAGATCATTTTCCCGGAAGTCGAGTACGACAAGATCCTCAAGGTCCAGGGCATGAACGTTACGCTGGTGACGACCGCCGACACCGAAGAGGAAGCCCAAAGGCTTTTGGATTATCTGGGCGTGCCGTTCAGGAAAAAATAAACTTAAATCCCCGGCCCTGTGGCCGAGGGGGATAAACAGATCGAGAATTCGAAGTTTTTGATTTATCGGGAGAACACATGGCGAAAACGTGTCTCGTAGTCAAACAGAGAGAAGGGCGGTTCAAGTTCAAAGTCCGCCAGTACAACCGTTGCAAGCGGTGCGGCCGTTCGAAGGGTTTCCTTCGCCGTTTCGCCCTGTGCCGCCTTTGCATGCGCGAGCTGGCCAACCGCGGAATGTTGCCGGGCGTCACCAAGGCGTCCTGGTAGTCGGAGGAGAATATGTCGGATTTTATCGGTGATTTTTTGACGGTGATTCGTAACGCTTCCAGAGCGGGCAAGGAAAAACTGACCGTTCCCTGCTCGAAGCTCACGGTTCGCCTGACCGAGCTTTTGAAGCAAGAGGGCTTTATCGATAATTTCAAACTGATCGAGGAAGGCCCGAAGCGCTTTCTCAGGATCCATTTGAGGTATGTCCGGGGCAAGGTGCCTGTGATCCGTCAAATCGAGCGGGTCTCGAAACCCGGCCTGCGGCGTTATGTCGGTTCGACCAACGTTCCGCGCGTTTTGGGCGGTCTGGGCATGGCCGTCCTTTCGACTTCTAAAGGTTTGAAGACGGACAAAGAAGCCCGCCGGGACAAAATCGGCGGCGAAATTCTATGCCGGGTGTGGTGAGATAATGTCGAGAGTGGGTAAACAACCATTGAACATCCCTGCGGGGGTGAAAGTCCAGATCCAGGGCAGCCAGGTGACGGTGGAGGGCCCCAAGGGGAAGCTCCAGCTGAATGCCCACGTCCGTATGAAGCTGAAAAGCGAGAACAACCAAGTCCTCGTTTCCCGGCCGACGAACGAGCCGATGGACCGCTCGCTCCACGGATTGACCCGGAACCTGATCCGCAACATGATTGTCGGCGTGACGGACGGCTACACCAAAGAGCTCGAAATCGAGGGCGTCGGCTTCCGCGCCACGCTGAAGGGCAAGATCCTCGGCATGACGCTCGGATATTCGCACCCGATCGAGTTTCCGATCCCGGAAGGGATCAAGATCGAAGTTCCGAAGCCGGAAAAAATCATCGTCCGCGGGATCGACAAGTATCTGGTCGGCCAGGTGGCGGCCAACATTCGCCGCTTTTACGAGCCGGAACCCTATAAAGGCAAAGGCATCCATTACGTCGGAGAAGTCATCCGCCGCAAACAAGGAAAGACGGTAGGCTAAGCTCATGTTCAACAAGATCGATCGTGAAGGGCGCCGATCAAAACGGCATTGGAGGATCCGCAAGCGTATCGTGGGGACTGCGGAGAAACCGCGCCTCAGCGTGCACCGGTCCCACAAAAACATTTATCTGCAGCTGGTCAATGACCTCGATCATCAGACCCTGGCCGCGTATTCCACGATGAGCGAGGGTTTCCGCAAGGCGTCGACCAAAGGCGGTTCGGTCGAGGGCTCGAAGGTCCTGGGAAAATTGGCGGCGGGCGAATTCAAAAACAAAGGTTACAGCAAAATCGTGTTCGACCGGGGCGGCTATCTCTATCACGGGCGCATTCGCGCGCTCGCCGAGGCCCTGCGTGAGGGCGGGCTCGAGTTTTAATCAACGAAGGAGACAAGATTGGCTCAAAGACGGGAAGACAGATCGCAGGGCGACTCGGGAACGTTTGAAAAAGTCATTTCCATCAACCGTTGCGCCAAGGTCGTCAAGGGCGGCCGCCGTTTTCATTTCAGCGCCCTCGTGGTGATCGGGAACGGCCAGGGGGAGATCGGATACGGCCTGGGGAAAGCCAATGAAGTCGCCGACGCGATCCGCAAAGGCGTCCAGATCGCGCGCAAGCACAAATTCACGATCGAATTGAAAGGGACGACCATCCCGCACGAAGTCATCGGGCATTTTGGGGCCGGCCGGGTGCTCCTCAAGCCTGCGGCCGAAGGAACCGGGATCATCGCGGGCGGCGCCGTGCGCGCGTTGTGCGAGGCGTCCGGGATCAAGGACGTTCTGAGCAAGAGCCTCGGCAGTTCAAATGCCATCAATGTGCTGAAGGCCACCATTCAGGGGCTGAGGAGCTTGTCCAACACGCGCCTGGTTGACACCGCAGACGCGGCGGCTACGGCGGTCGTGGCGGGTGCCGAAGCGGCAAAAGTCGAGACCACCCAAGAATAAAGGAAGGGCGGACATGCGGGCGAAATATCCATACAAAAAGAAGAAGAAGCGGGTCGGGCGCGGGCCCGGTTCCGGTCACGGCAAGACCGCGTGCCGCGGCGAAAAGGGGCAGCTTTCGCGTTCCGGCGAGGGGCATACTCCCGGCTTTGAAGGCGGGCAGAACCCCTTGATCCGCCGGGTTCCCAAACGCGGGTTTACCAATATTTTCAAGAAAGAGTTCGCGATTGTGAATCTGGACACCCTGCAGGAATTGAAGGAGAAAGAGGTCACGCCCGAAGTCCTTCTCCGCCGGGGGGTGGTCAAGGAATTGGGCGACGGCCTGAAGATCCTCGGCGACGGGGAGCTGAAGTCCGCCCTGACGGTCCGGGCGCATCGGTTTAGCGCCTCGGCCAAGGAAAAGATCGAAAAGGCCGGCGGCAAGGCCTTGTTGATCGAGAGGGCAGGCTAGCGAATGCTGCAGGCCTACGTCAATGCCTTCAAGATCCCCGATTTAAGAAAAAAGATACTTTTCACGCTCTTTATCATAGTCATTTACCGGGTCGGGACGTTTATTCCGACGCCCGGAATTGACGGTCAGGCCCTGAGCCAGTTTTTTGGGAGCCTTTCGGGCACGCCCGGGGGGCGGCTTTTCGGCATCATGGGGATGTTTTCCGGCGGCGCCCTGCAGAAGGCGACCATTTTCGCTCTGGGGATCATGCCCTATGTGTCGGCCTCGATCATCATGCAGCTCCTGACGGTGGTGATACCGCAGCTGGAAAAGCTCTCCAAGGAAGGCGAAGAGGGGCGGCGCAAACTGATCCAGTACACCCGCTATTTGACGGTGGTGCTGAGCTTGATCCAGACCTTTTTCATTTCGCTCTGGCTCGAGAATCCGCAGGCCTTCCAGGGAATGGTGATCGTTCCCAACCCGGGCTGGCCCTTCCGGCTGATGACCATGTTGACCATCACCACCGGCACGGCCTTCATCATGTGGCTCGGCGAGCAGATCGACGAATACGGGATCGGCAACGGGATGTCCATCCTGATCACCGCCGGCATCATCGAATCGATCCCGACGGCTCTTTGGCAGACGTTCGTGCTCCTTTCGCCGCTCGATCCGGCGAGGCAGCAGCTGGCCTATTGGAAGTTCGTGCTGATGCTCTTTCTCTTTGTCGGAACGGTGGTGAGCGTCATCCTGATCATCCAGGGGCAAAGGAAGATCCCGGTGCAGTACGCCAAGCAGATCCGGGGGACGCGGGTCTACGGCGGGCAGTCGACGTACATCCCGCTCAAGGTAAACCAGGCGGGCGTCATCCCGATCATTTTCGCGCAATCGATCATTTTGTTTCCGGCGACGATCGCGGGATTTGTCCACAGCGTTTCGCTGCAAAAGTTCGTGGGCGCCCTTTCGCCGGGGCGGTTCGCCTACGAAATCCTGTTCGCGCTCTTTATCATCTTTTTCGCATATTTTTACACGGCGATCACGTTTCAACCGATCCAGATGGCCGAGAACCTGCAGAAGTACGGCGGCTTCATCCCGGGGATCCGCCCGGGAAAGAGCACGGCCGAATTCCTGGATTTTGTGATGACCCGGATCGTGCTGAGCGGGGCGATCTTCCTCGCGCTGATCGCGGCGTTTCCCAGCATCGTTTCTTCGCCGCGGGTGCTCAATATCCCGTTCCTGATCGCCAGCTTTTTCGGCGGCACGGGATTGCTGATCATCGTGGGCGTGATCCTGGACACGATCAAGTCGATCGAATCGCAGCTTCTCATGAGGCATTACGAGGGCTTTATCAAGAAGGGGCGCTTGAAGGCGCGGCGATGAGGTTTATTTTCATCGGCCCTCCGGGGGCGGGCAAGGGGACGGTGGCGAAGATTTTATCGCGCCGGTTTTCGATTCCCCACATTTCGACCGGGGACCTCTTGCGGGCGCACATCCAGCAGAAGAGCGAACTCGGCCGGCAAGCCGCGGCCTTTGTGGATCAGGGCAAGCTCGTGCCGGACGCCCTGGTGATTGAAATGGTCCGGACCCGGCTCAAAGAGCCGGATGCGTCCCAGGGATACATCCTGGACGGTTTTCCGAGGACGGTCGAGCAGGCCGAGGCCCTGGGAAAGATCCTCCGGGACGAGGGCATGGTGGTCGAGCACATTCTCAATTTTGACGCCTCCAACGCGAAGATCATCGAGAGGCTTTCGGGGCGGCGGATCTGCTCGAAGTGCGGAGAGATTTATCACGTCCGCAACATCCCTCCCAAAAAAGAGGGGCTGTGCGACCGTTGCGGCGGAGAGTTGATCCAGCGGAAAGATGATTCCGAGGACACGGTGCGGAGGCGTCTGGAAGTGTACCGCCGGGAGACGGCGCCCTTGATCGATTATTACAACCGGATGCGGTTGCTCAAGGACCTGCCGGCGGACCTCGAGGTCGCGGAGCTGAATCCGATCCTTGACCAGCTGGTGAAATGATCTCGCTCAAATCCAAGCGCGAGGTCGAAATCATGCGGGAGTCCGGAAAGATTCTCGCGAGTGTTCTTTCAGAATTGAGCCGTTTCGTGAAACCCGGGTTGAGGACCCTGGACATCGACAAAAAGGCCTCCGAGCTCATCCGCGAAAAGGGCGGCGAGCCGGCCTTTAAAGGGTACCGCGGGTATCCGGCGAACGTGTGCATTTCGGTGAACGAGGAAGTCGTGCACGGGATCCCCTCCTCGCGCAAGTTGAAGGAGGGCGATATCGTGAGCGTCGACGCGGGGGTTAAATACCAGGGGTATTTCACCGATGCCGCGAGGACCTGGCCCGTCGGCGAGGTCCCCGCTGAAATCAGGAAGATGATCCGGGTGACGCGCGATTCCCTTTACAAGGCGGGCCTCGAGAAGATGAGGCCGGGGATGCGGCTGGGCGACATTTCCCACGCCATTCAGAAATTCATCGAAGCGGAAGGGTACGGGGTGGTGCGGGACTTTGTGGGCCACGGAATTGGCCGGGCCATTCATGAGGAACCGCAAGTCCCCAATTTCGGGAAACCCGGCCGGGGCATCCCGCTCGAAGCGGGCCTGGTGCTCGCGGTGGAGCCGATGGTGACCCAGGGCGGATTCGAGGTCGAAATCCTCGACGACAACTGGACGGTGGTGACTTCCGACGGGAAGCTCGCTTCGCACCACGAAGACACCATCGCTATCACGGAATCGGGGCCGGAAGTTTTAACTTATTTTGAGGAGTGAGGACGTATGCCGAAGGAAGATGCGATCGAGGTGGAGGGTATCGTCGTTGAGCCGCTGCCCAACGCCATGTTCCGCGTGCAATTGGACAACGGGCATAAAGTCCTCGCCCATATTTCGGGGAAGATGAGGATCCATTATATTCGCATCCTTCCCGGCGACCGGGTCAAAGTGGAACTGTCTCCCTACGATTTATCGAGGGGGAGAATCACATTCAGGGTGAAATGACATGAAAGTCAGAAGTTCGATTAAAAGAATCTGTGAAAATTGCAAGGTGGTCCGGAGAAAGGGCTATGTCTACATCATATGCTCCAATCCGAAGCACAAACAGCGTCAGGGATGAGAGAGGTGAATCGTGCCTAGAATCATGGGAATCGATATCCCGAGAGAAAAGAGAACTGAAATCGCGTTGACCTACATTTACGGGGTCTCGAACGCGATTTCCGGCAGGATCCTGAAAGGGACGGGCATCAGCCCGGACAAGCGGGCCAAGGACCTGACCGACCAGGAAATCGCCCAAATCACTGGCTTTATACAGAAGCATTTCAAGGTAGAGGGTGATCTAAGGCGGGAATTCCAGCAGAACATCAAGCGCCTGATGGACATCAAGTGCTTTCGCGGGACCCGCCACATCAAGGGGTTGCCGGTCCGCGGGCAGCGCTCGCACACCAACGCGAGGACCCGCAAAGGGCCCCGCAAGATGGTCGGCATCAAGATCAAGAAATCGGCGCCGTCGCCTTCTTGATCATTCATGGAAGGGAGAAATTGAATCGTGGCCAAGAAAGTTAAAAAAATCAGGGGAATTTCGAAGGGCGTCGCGCACATTCAGGCGACGTTTAACAACACCATCGTCAGCATCACGGACCCGCAGGGGAACGTGATCTGCTGGTCGACGGCCGGTTCGGCGGGCTTCAAGGGATCGAAAAAATCGACCCCCTTTGCCGCCCAGATCGCCGCGGACCAGGCCGCCAAGAAGGCGCTGGAGCAGGGGCTCAAGGAGGTCGAGGTCTTCATCAAGGGGCCCGGTTCGGGCCGTGAGTCGGCCATCCGGGCGCTGCAGGCGGCCGGGCTCTCCATCAACGCCATCATCGACGTGACGCCGATCCCCCACAACGGATGCCGTCCTCCGAAACGGCGGAGGGTGTAATCATGGCACGCTACGTCGGACCGAGCTGCCGGCAATGCCGGAGAGAAGGCATCAAATTGTTCCTCAAGGGGACGCGCTGCAACACGGCCAAATGCGCCATCGAGAAGCGCAATTTTCCGCCGGGCCAGCACGGCCACAACCGCCAGAAGCTGTCCGATTACGGGGTGCAGCTCCGCGAGAAGCAGAAGATGAAGCGCATCTACGGGGTGCTCGAGGCCCAGTTCAGCGTCATCTTCCAGCGCGCCGCGCTGAAAAAGGGCGTCACGGGCGAGAATTTGATCCAAATCCTCGAGGAACGCCTGGACAACGTCCTGTACCGGGCCAATCTCGTGCTGAGCCGCCAGGAAGGGCGCCAGTTTTTGCATCACGGCCATGTCGCGGTGAACGGCCGGAAGGTCAATATCCCGTCGTTTCAAGTCAAGCCGGGAGACGTGATCGAGGTCTCGAAAAAAGAAGGGGTCGTCAAGCGGGTGACCGACAACCTTGAAATATTGAAAGATCGGGTCATCCCCGAATGGTTGACGGTCGAGAAAGACACCCTGAAGACGACGGTCGTCCGTCACCCCGGCAAGCAGGACGCCGGGCTGCCGGTCGAAGAGTCGATGATCGTGGAGTTATATTCCAAATAGGATCGGAGGAAATCAAGATGGGAATTAGATGGAAAACTTTTGAGATGCCGAAACGGCTTGAAGTGGACAGCACGACGCTTACGCCTCTCTACGGCAAATTTACGGCGGAACCCTTTGAAAAAGGGTTCGGCACGACGATCGGAAACGCCTTGCGGCGGGTCCTGTTGTCGTCGATCGAAGGGGCAGCCGTGTCCAACATACGGATCGAGGGGGCGCTGCATGAATTTTCCTCCGTCGAAGGCGTGCTGGAAGACGTCCCGCAGATCGTTTTGAACATCAAAAAACTGATCTTGCGGTATCACGGCAAGGGCCCCAAGAAAATCACCATCGACGTGAAGCGTAAAGGCGAGATCACGGCGAAGGACATCCAGGCGGACGAGACGGTCGAGGTGATCAATCCCGACCTGCACATCGCCACCCTCACGAAAGAGGTGCGTTATTTCATGGAGATGGAGGTTGCCCGCGGCCGCGGTTACGTCCCGGCGGAGCGGAACAAGCAGGAAGGCAGCCCCATCGGGGTGATCGCCATCGATTCCGCGTTTTCCCCGGTCGCGAAGGTCAATTACTACGTCGAAGAGACCCGCGTCGGACAGATGACCGATTACGACAAGCTGATCGTGGAGGTCTGGACGAACGGCGCCATGTCGCCGGAGGAATCGATGCTGTACGCCTCGAACATCCTCCAGCGCCACCTCGACATCTTCGTCAGCTACGGCGAGATCCAGGAGGAGGAGGAAGAGGAAGAGACGGAAGACAAGGAATTTCTCGACCTCATCAACAAACCCATTTCCGAGCTTGAGCTTTCCGTCCGCAGCGCCAACTGTCTGGCGGCGGCGAACATCAAGACGATCGGGGACCTGATCCGGAAGACGGAGTCCCAGATGCTGAAATACAAGAACTTCGGGAAGAAGTCGCTCGCCGAGATCCAGGGCATCCTGACCGGCATGGGGCTCTCGCTCGGGATGGACGTGGAGTCCCGCCTGAAGAAGAAAAAAGGCGAAGAAACGGCTTCGGCGCCCTCCTCGGGCGGCGACACGGCCGGCCTGTAAAGAAGAGACGGGAGAGGCAAAGCCATGCGGCACCTTAGAAGAAGAAGAAAACTCAGTTTGGTCACGGAACACCGGAAGGCCCTGATGAGGAGTCTGGTGATCGGGTTGGTTGAGCACAACCGGATCCGGACGACTTATGCGCGGGCCAAAGAGGCGTCCCGTTTCGCGGACCACATGGTGACTATTGCCAAAGGCGGCAACTTGCACGCCCGCCGGGAATTGATTCGCAAGCTGGATTCCCGGCCGACCGCCAAGAAACTCGTGGACGATATCGCCCCCCTCTTCAAAGACGTCGCGGGCGGCTACACGCGGGTCATGCGATACGATTTCCGGCCCGGGGACGGCGCCCAGATGGCCTTTTTGGAATTCACCCGGGTGAAGGAAGTCCCGGAGACCGGGGCCAAGAAGGAAAAGGCGAAGAAAAAGGCCAAGAAGGCGCCGGCCGCCGAGACCGCCGCCGAACCGGAAAAGCCGAAGAAGCAGAAGCGCGGCAAGCCGGCCGCGGAAAAACAGGAGAAAGCCGAACCGGCTTCTCCGTCGCAGGAAGGCAAGCCGGAATCCGGCCTCAAGGAAGAGCCCAAGAAGGGCGGTTTCCTCGGCAACCTCCGCAAATTTTTGACGGGAGATTGACATGGCCTCCGGCAGCGCAGGCAGCGTCCCTCTCGCTCGCAGGGTGAGTTCGCTCACCCCTTCCGCCACCCTGGCGATTGAGGCCAAGGCCAAGAAACTCAAGGCCGAAGGCCTGGATGTGATTTCCTTCGGCGCCGGCGAACCCGATTTCGACACTCCCGATTACATCAAGGAGGCCGCGCACGACGCGCTCAACCGTGGCCTGACCAAATACACCCCGGCCCAGGGCACCCTGGAGCTCAGAAAAGCGATCGCGGCAAAGCTCAAAAAAGACAACGGCCTCGATTATTCCCCGGAAGAGGTCGTCGTCTCCTGCGGGGCCAAGCATTCCATCTACAATCTGATCCAGGTCCTGGTCGACGAGGGCGATGAGGTTTTGATTCCCGCGCCCTTCTGGCTGAGCTATCCCGAGATGGTGAGCCTGGCCGGAGGGAAATCCGTTTTTATTCCCACGGACGAATCCACGGAGTTCAAGCTTACTCCGGAGACCCTCAGAAAGAACCTGCGCTCCCAGACCAAACTCCTGATTCTCAATTCGCCGTCCAATCCGACGGGCGCCGTCTACACGGAAGCGGAGCTCCGCGAGCTGGCCAAGATCGTCCGCGAGCACGGCCTTTACGTGATCAGCGACGAGATTTACGAGAAGCTCCTCTATGACGGCCGCCGGCATTTTTCCATCGCCAGCGCCGACGAGGCCGTGAAAAAACTGACCATTACCGTGAACGGACACAGCAAGACCTACGCCATGACGGGCTGGCGCATCGGTTACATCGCCTGCGAAAAAGAGATCGCCCAGGCGGTCTCCAGCCTGCAGAGCCACTCCACGTCGAATCCCACGTCGTTCGCCCAGTCCGGCGCGGAAGCAGCGCTGAGATTGGAAGACGCGGGCGCGATCGAAAAAATCCGGTCGCTTTTCGAGAAGCGCCGGGACCTGATCTACGGGGAAGTGAGCGGCATCCCCAAGCTCGTTCCTTTCAAGGCGCAGGGCGCGTTTTATCTTTTCATCAATATCGAGAAGACCGGCCTCGGATCGGTTGCTTTTTGCGAAAGGCTCCTGGAACAGAAGAAAGTGGCCTGCGTCCCGGGCATCGCCTTCGGTTCGGACCGGCACATCCGCCTCAGTTTCGCGACCTCGGAAGCTAACATCACGAACGGCATCTCCCGCCTTCGCGAATTCGTCTCCTCCCTCTAAATCATCCGTCAGTTTCTGGATTGGCCTCGCCAACGGCCCCAGCCCTTCGCTGCCTGATTCTACGAGTTATACGCCGGTGCCCCTTGCCGCAAGTCGTGATTTGTAGTAGGTTTTAGGCGCCATGCTGAACCTGAGCAAGCTGCGCACCGGCCAGACCATCTCGCGGGACCACCTCATCCAGTCGCTCGAGAAACTCAATTACCGCCGGCAGGATTTTGTGTCCCGGCCCGGAGACTATTCCTCCCGCGGGCAGGTGGTCGACGTTTACCCCCTGACTTACCAAATGCCCGTCCGCGTCATCTTCCAGCTCGACGAGATCGAATCGATCCACGATTTTTCCCTGCACACGGGCGAGAGCCTGACCACGTATGCCGAGGTGACTCTGCTCCCGCTGAACGAGATGTTCGCCCGGAAACTCGAGCGCTACGAGCTGCGGGGGGCCGGAACCGCGCCCATCGAGAGCTTTCTGGATATCCGCGAAGGGGATTACGTGGTGCATCTGGATTACGGCGTCGGCCGGTTCCTCGGGTTCAAGCGCCTGAAGGTGAAAGGGGAGTGGAAAAAGCATTTTGCCATCGAGTACGCCGAGAGCGAAATCCTTTACCTGGAGACCGGCGGCCCGAAATTGCTGGAGCGCTACATCGGCCTCGAGGGCAAGAAGCCCAAATTGACGAAGCTGCACGGCCGCGACTGGATCCGGGTCAAGGAAAAAACCCGGCTGGCCGTGAAAGGGGTGGCCCGCGACATGCTGGAAATCCAGGCCAAGCGCAATTTGCTTCCGGGATTCCGCTATAAACCGGACACGGACTGGCAGAAGCAGTTCGAGGAAGAGTTCCCGTACGAGGAAACGCCCGACCAGCTCCGCGCGACTTTGGAAGTCAAAGCCGACATGGAGAGCGCCCGGCCCATGGACCGCCTCCTCTGCGGCGACGTGGGTTACGGGAAAACCGAAGTGGCCCTGCGGGCCGCGTTCAAGGCGGTCATGGACGCCAAGCAGGTGGCCATCCTGGTGCCCACCACCATCCTGGCGGAACAGCATTATTTGACGCTTTCTGAAAGGGTGAAAAATTACCCCGTCCGTGTCGATGTCCTTTCCCGTTTCAAGTCCAAAGGCCAGCAGGCCGAAGTTGTCAAGGGGCTCAAGGAGGGCACGGTCGACATCGTCATCGGGACCCACCGGCTGCTTTCGCGCGACGTCCAATTCAACGACCTCGGCATGGTGATCATCGACGAAGAGCAGCGCTTCGGCGTCCGGCACAAGGAAAGGCTCAAGCATCTCCGCGCCCTGATCGACGTCCTGACGCTCACGGCGACTCCCATCCCCCGGACTCTATACCTTTCCCTCCTCGGGGCCCGCGACATGTCGGTGATCTCGACGCCGCCGCAGGGCCGCATGCCGGTCGCCACCCAGGTCATGGATTTCAACGAGCAAGAAATCAAAAAAGGGTTCGAGCGCGAGCTGGACCGGAAAGGCCAGATCTATTTCGTCCACAACCGGATCGAGACCATCGAGAGGATCCATCGCCGGCTCGCGGCCCTCCTTCCCAAGGTCCGTTTCGCGGTGGCCCACGGCCGGCTTTCCCCCCACGCGCTGGAGGATATTATGCGCCGGTTCATCCACGGCCAGATCGACTGCCTGATCTCCACCAACATCATCGAGTCCGGCCTCGACATCCCGAATGTCAACACCATCATGGTCAACCGGGCGGACACCTTCGGGCTGGCGGACCTCTACCAGCTCCGCGGCCGGGTCGGGCGCTTTGCCAAACGCCAGGCGTACGCGTATTTCATCCTTCCGGGCGACATGACCATGAGCGAAGACGCCATGAAAAGGATCCGGGCGCTGGAGCGGTTCACCGAGCTGGGGTCCGGCTTCAAGATCGCCATGGAAGACCTGGAAATCCGCGGCGCGGGGAATATCCTCGGGGAAGAGCAAAGCGGGTTCATTTATCAGGTCGGATTTGACTTGTACTGCCGTTTCTTACAGCAGGCGATCCAGGAAGAAGGCAAGCAAATGGGCGTTGCAGAGCCCCCGGCCGGAAGCTAAAATAGCCCGCATGACCCTCAGAGTTTTTCTGTTCTCCTTTCTGATCTCTGCCTGTCTCGCCGGGATGCCCGGAACGCGCCCTCTCCGCGCGGAGATGCTCGACAAGGTGGCCGCGATAGTCAACGACGAAGTCATCACGCAAAGCGAATTGGACCAGCTCCTGCTCACGGTCTATCAGCAGTACCGGCAGGCCTTTGCCGGCGAGGAGCTGGTGCGGAAGATGAACGAGGCGCGCATGACGCTCCTCCAGCAGATGATCGAGGACAAACTCGTCTATCAGGAGTCCCAGCGGCTCAAGGTCACCGTCAGCGAAGAAGAGATCAAGGAGCGCTTGGAGGAATTCAAAGGCCGGTTTCCGAACGAGGACGAATTCGAAAAAATCCTGGCCCGGCAGGGCCTCACGCTGACCAAGCTCCGCGAGCGGTACCGGGAGCAGATCGCCATCCGTAAATTGCAGCAATACCAGGTCCAGAGCAAGGTCCTGGTGACGCACAAGGACATCGAGGAGTATTACCAATCCCACTTGGCGGATTTCACCCAGCCCGAGGCCGTGGAGGCCAAGACCATCACGGTCCGCAAATCGGAGGAGGCGGTCAAGGCCGAGTCCGAGGACCCGACGGCGAAGAAGAAGGCCGAGGACGTGCTGCGCCGGCTTTACGCGGGCGAGGATTTTGAAACCGTCGCCCGGGAGGCCTCCGAGGACACCATGGCGGCCGAGGGCGGCAATTTGGGCACGATCAAGCGCGGCGATCTCGTGGAAAACCTGGACGAGGCCCTTTTCACGCTCAAACCGGGCGAGATCTCCCCCATCCTCGAGACCCCGATGGGATACCATATCTTCCGGGTGGAAAAGAAAACCGAAAAGAAGGTCCTCTCGCTGGAAGAAGTGCGAAACAAGATCCGCGATTACGTGTACCGCGAAAAAAGCCGTGCCCTTTTCGCCGAGTGGCTGGACACTTTGAAGAAAAATGCCTACATCGCCATCCGCTAAATCTCGCGGTCCGGCGGTGGTCGCGATCACCCTCGGGGATCCCGGGGGAATCGGTCCCGAAGTCACCCTGAAGGCCCTGCGGCGCGTCCGGTCGCCGCGGACCGCCTATCTCCTTCTCGGCCCCGCCGCGATTTACGAGGCCCTTTCCCGGCGCCTGAAGGCGCCGGCCCGTTTTCGCGAGCTTCCTTATTATCAGCGCGATCTGCTCCGGCCGGGCGGCCTTTATTTGCTGAACCCGTCGCCGGATTCAAAGAAAGAACCGGTCCGGATGGGAAAGGTTTGCCTCGCCAACGCGCGTTTGGCGTGGGCCTCGCTCAAGGTGGGGGCGCATTTGGCGGCCTGTGGATTGGTCGATGCCCTGGTGACCGCGCCCGTCAACAAAGAAGCCATGCGGCTCACGGAAGGCGGTTTTGTCGGGCACACCGAATACCTGGCGGGCGTGTCCAAATCGCGCCGGGTCGCCATGATGTTCGACGGGGGCCGTCTCAAGGTCACGCTGGCCACCATCCATGTCCCTCTCAAAGAAGTGAGCGGCCGTCTTCGGGCCGCCGATCTGGCGGTGAAAATCGCGCTCACGGACGATTTCCTGCGGCGTTTCTACCGGATTCGCGCGCCGCGCATCGCGGTGGCTGCCCTCAATCCCCATGGAAGGGAATTCGGGACGGAGGAGGACCGGATTATCGTCCCGGCCATTCGCCGGGCCCGCCGGCAGGGAATCGCCGCCGCAGGCCCTTTTCCGGGCGATGAAGTTTTCCACGCCGCTTATCACGGACGCCACGACGCCGTCATCGCCATGTACCATGATCAGGGCCTTGCGCCGCTCAAGACGCTCGCTTTCGACCAGGCCGTCAACATCACCCTCGGACTTCCGTTTATCCGCACCTCGCCCGATCACGGCACCGCCTTCGACATCGCCGGACGCAACCAGGCCGACGAAAGCTCCATGGCGGCCGCGCTGGAAAAGGCCCGGCAATTCCTGCTCCCCTCCGGCAAGTGAGTTTTTAAAATCACGGCTTGGCCCTAAATCAGGACATATTCGGAAACTTAATTTATTGATTTTACGAAGTGGTTGTTATTAAAT
>JACQVP010000107.1 GCA_016209715.1 Candidatus Omnitrophota bacterium | reverse complement strand
GCCCTGCCCTCCCCTTCCGAGCCGGCGGGCCCGCGCGGCCCAGGTGAAGATGACGAAGCCGATGCTCGCGAGCACGAAACCAACCACGCCCAGCAGCGCCAAGACGGAGATCTTGACGCTCTTCATGGTCAAGGAACTGGGGTCCCCGAAACAGACGCTGCAGGCAAGGACGGCCGAAGCCAGTCCCTTCATGACGGCCCCATCTTCCGGGTCTTGGAAATAAACCAAACCAGATAGACCGCGAGAAGGACCGAGCCGACGAGCGAGGCGGCACCCAGCACAAAAATGAGCGCGTCCCGGGTCGCCTGATAATGGCGGACCGCCCAAACGCCGAAACCGGCCGCCAGGAAGACCGAAATCACGATGAACAGGATGTGGAAAGCTCTAAGAGACATAACTCATCACCTCCGCGCTGGTGATGGCCGGCAGAAGCAGGAGAAACGCAAAAAAAAGCGCGGTGACCGCCAGGATGCTGAAAATGATCTGCTTCTCGGTCAGGAGATGCATGAAAAAAGCCGCCACGAGGGAGCCCTTGATGAGCGCGATGAAGAGAGCCACCGCGACCCCGGCCGCAAAGGGCAGTTTCAGATAAGACACGGCCACCGTGACCACGGTGAGAAAAGCCAGGGCGGCGAACACGGAAATGTAGACCTTCACTTGACGTTCGATATGTTCTTTGGAGCCGTGATCCATGGCGCCTCCTCCGCTCACAACAAGTATAGTACCGGAAAAAGAAAGATCCAAACCAGGTCCACGAAATGCCAATACAGACCCGCGCACTCGATCCTCCCGGCAAATTGCTCGGGGTGGGTCTCCCACATCCGCTTGCCGAAGAACAGGAAATAAGCGTTCACGACCACGCCGCCGATCACGTGCAGCCCGTGCAGCCCGGTCAGCGTGAAGTAAATCGCGTAAAACGTGTTGGTGCTCGGAAAATGATGGTGCTCGAATTTGTGCCCATACTCAAATCCCTTCACCACGAGAAACGCCAGCGCCAGGAGAATGGTGATCGCCAGATAAAGGCGGTACTTGCCGAATTGCTTGAGCATCAACGAGGCCCACGACATGACCATGGTGACGCTGGAGGTGATAAGGATCAGCGTGTTCAGCGTCGCCAGGGGCACGTTCAGGAACTGGGAACCGTGCGGCCATTCGGAAACCCCCGTCCGCAACAGGACATAAGCGGAAAACAAGGCCCCGAAGAGCATCACCTCCGAGGCCAGGAAACACCAAGTGCCGAGCTTGGCGTTGGTGACGCCCGTGACGGGATGGGGCTTGTCGATGTATCGGATCACGGCGGTTGACATGATTAATTCTCCTTCGCCATGTGCTGCGGCCAGAAATCACGGGCCTGCCCGGGAACGCTGTATTCGTAAGGGCCGCGATAGACCGCTGGCACCTCGTCGAAATTGCCGTGCGGCGGAGGCGACGGGGCCGCCCATTCCAGAGTCGTGGCCTCCCACGGGTTACGGTCCACTTTTTTCCCGAAAATGAGACTGCCGAAAAAGTTCAGCACGAACGGGATTTGGGCCAGAGCCAGCAGCCACGCGCAGATCGAGACAAAAACATTCAGCGGCTGGGTGGAGCCCGCGTGCGCGTATTGCGTCGGATCATAGAGACGGCGCGAAACCCCCGCCAGTCCCATGAGAAACATGGGCATAAAAACCCCGTTGATGAAGATCAGGGAGAAAAAGAAATGGATCTTGCCCAAGACCTCGGACATTTTCCGGCCCGTGACCTTGGGAAACCAATGATACACCCCGGCAAACAGCGCGAAGATGGTGCCGGGCGCGACCACATAATGGAAGTGGCCGATGACGTAATAGGTGTCGTGCAAGTGGACATCCGAGGCGGCCAGTCCGAGCGGCAGCCCCGTCAGGCCGCCGATCCCAAACATCGGCAGGAAGGCGATGGCGAAGAGCATCGGGGTGTTGAAACGGATAGAACCGCCCCAAAGGCTGAGGGCGAGCGCGGTCAGGATGATCACGGACGGGACCGAGATCATCATGGTCGTGATCTGGAAGAACCCGCTCATCTTGGTCCCCATGCCGGTCAAAAACATGTGGTGGGCCCAAACCACGAAAGAGAGAAAACCGATCGCGACCACGGAATAAACCATGGAGCGGTAACCGTAAATCGGCTTGCGCGTGTTACAGGCCAGGATCTCGGCCACGATCCCCATGGCGGGAAGAATCAAGACATACACTTCGGGATGGGCGAGAAACCAGAATAAGTGCTGCCACAAGACGGGGTTCCCTCCCCCGCTCACGGCCAGCTGTTCGCCCGCCACCACCAGGCCGCTCGGCATGAAGAAACTCGTCCCCGCCAGACGGTCCATCAGCTGCAGCACCCCCGCGGCCTCGAGGGGAGGAAACGCGAGGAGCAAGAGAAAACTCGTGATGAACTGCGCCCAAACGAAGAAAGGCAGGCGGAAGAAGGACAGGCCGTCGGCGCGCAATTGGGCGATGGTCACGATGAAATTCACGGAGCCGAGGAGGGACGAAGTGATGAGGAAAACCATTCCCAAGAGCCAGAAAGTCTGACCGGAAGAAGCCAAATTGGCCAGCGGCGGATAGGACGTCCAGCCCGATTGGGCGGCGCCCTCGGGCAGAAAAAAGCTGGCCAGCATGATCAAACCGCCCATGAAATAGACCCAGTAACTCATCATGTTGAGTTTGGGAAAGGCCATGTCCGGGGCCCCAATCTGGAGCGGCACAAGGTAATTGCCGAAACCTCCCACGGCCAAAGGGACGACGCCCAGGAACACCATGATCGTGCCATGCATGGCGCCCAATTGATTGTAAAACTCGGGCAGCATGATCCCGCCCACCATCATCTTCTCGCTGAAAAGATGGCCGATCACCGGCAGGGGCTGGCCGGGATAAGCGAGCTGCCAGCGGATCAGCATGATGAGCGTGAACCCGAACAGGAGGAACAGCAGGCCCGTCACGGCATACTGGACGCCGATGACCTTGTGGTCCAGCGAAAAGATGTACTTCCGCCAGAACGGGAGGGACGCGCTATGCGAATGCGAAGAGTGCTCTTTCATACGGTTATGTCGCTCCTTGCGTGACGGCCGGCGCGGGAGGCGCCGGTTTGACCGGAGTCATCTTGGCCAACCAATTGTTGTATTCGTCCTCCGTCTTGATCATGATAAACCCGCGCATCCGGTAATGCCCCAGGCCGCACAACTGGGCGCAGGCGATCTCAAAATTCCCGGTCTGCTTCGCCTGGAACCACACCCGCGACGGCGTGCCCGGGATCACGTCCTGCTTGACCCGCAGCACCGGGATGGCGAAACTGTGGATCACGTCTTTGGAAGCGAGCTCGACGGAAACCGGCCGGTTGACGGGCACATGCAATTGATTGATCGTGGTGATGTCATCGGCGGCATTCGGGGAATTACGGTCCAGGCCCACGGGATTCGAGGGACTCATGAGGGAAGGCTTCGTCTGGCCGAAAATTCCGTCCGAGCCGGGATAATGGAAGTTCCAGGCAAATTGTTCCGCCACGACGCGCACCTGAAGGGCGTCCTGCTGCGGGAACGGGATGTTCCGGATGCGGTAGAAAAGCGGGATCGAAAATGCGAACAAAAGCACGATTTCGAACAGGGCCACGCCCACTTCGACGTAGGTGGGCGTCTTGAAATGCTGTTCCTTATAAACGGCGGCGTGGCCGGGCCGTTTGCGGAAGCGCACCAGGGCGAGCACGAGGAAGACGAACCATCCCGCGAAAAGCAGGAACATGAAGACGTGCAGGACGTGGATCAGGCGGTCGATTTCCGGACCGTGGGT
This sequence comes from Candidatus Omnitrophota bacterium, assembly GCA_016209715.1. GTDB lineage: Bacteria > Omnitrophota > Omnitrophia > Omnitrophales > Omnitrophaceae > JACQVP01. Next base: position 2,480 of record JACQVP010000107.1, on the reverse strand, counting down.
CGAGATATCCACGGGCAAGCCCCAACCGTAAAATTTAGACGCAGGATTCATAAAATCGATGCCGTTTTTTTGTGAAATATATGCGGCGCGCCGTCGTGTGTCAAATCAATTCTCAGCCGCGGGACGGATCGCCTGGGCAATCATCATCCCCCAAAACCATCCGACGCGGAACTTCAGGGCCGAGTCGGGTTGCAATCCCGCTTGCGTCAAGAAACGCGAACATTCCCGGAGGCCGTAACAGCGCTGCTGAGTGGGACGGAAGAATTTTATCAGAAAATCATAAAAGCGGCAGAAAAAATAATCCCGGCACCAGTCCATCAGCACCAGGCGCCCGCCCGGCTTGAGCACCCGCCGCATCTCGCGGAGCGCTGAGGCCGGATCAGCGAATAAATGAAACGCGTTCGCGCACACCACGACGTCAAACGCGCCTTCACCGTGAGGAAGCGCGGCGGCGTCCGCCTTCTCGAACCGCAAGTTCGGGAAATTCGACAGCCTCCGCCGGGCCTGTTCCAGCATCCCCTCCGAAAGATCCGCTCCCTGAATTTTTTGTCCCGGATGGCCGCTCAGAAGCAAATGCTCCAGGGCGCCGGTTCCGCAAGCCACGTCGAGAACGGTCTCGGAACCGTTCAAGTTGAGCCAGGCGGCGAAAAAACCCAGCGTGGCGGACAAATAACGCTGCCACCGCCGGTCATAGGCCGCCGAGAGAAAGTCGTATTGCGTTTCCACCGCCGAGCGGTGCACGTCCGGGCGCGGATTCATTGAACGATCGTGACCTCGCTTCTCCGGTCTTGCGGCATGCCCACTTGAAAGATTTGGGAGTCAAATTCGAAGCGCTTGTCGGATTTCCCCGGCCAGGCGACTTCCTCGTCCCGCGTGGAGATGACGGACCATGTTTTTTGCCAGGGCGGCCTCACGTGAATCTCCCGATCTCGAATGGAGTCAAATCCACTTCCGGCGCCCGCTCCAGAATCAGGTCCCGGATCAATCGCGCCGTCAAAGGCGCCAGCAGGATGCCGTTCCGGAAATGCCCCGTCGCCAGAAACAGTCCTTCGACCGGAGTTCGCCCCAGGACGGGCTGGCTGTCTTTCGAGCGCGGCCTGAATCCGGTCCAGGCCCGGTTGAATTTCAGGTTCTCCAGGCGCGGATTGATGCGCAGGAGGCCGCTCACGAGCTTGTGCATTCCCTTGGCCGTGGGCAATCTTTCGAAGCCGGCCGACTCCACGGTAGTGCCCACGAAAATCCTGCCGTCCGCGCGGCTGACTAAATAAATTCCCGGCGTGTGGATGACCCGCCGGAACAAAGGCCGGTCGGCCTGAAATTCGAGGATTTGGCCCCGCGAGGGCCGCACCGGAATCTTAAAAGCGAGCCCCGCGATCGAGCCGCTCCAAGCCCCCGAGGCCAAAACCACGCAACGGCCCTCGTAACTTCCCCGCTGAGTCCGGATTCCGGCCGCGCGGCCGTTGTTCGCGAGGACCGACAGCACCTCCTCCCCCAAGCGGAAGCGCACCCCCAATTGCCCGGCCCGGTCGAGCAGCGCCGCGACCAGCTTTTGGTTGTCGACCTGACAATCGTCCGGAAAGCGGATTCCCTTGAGGACGTTTTCGCCCACCCAAGGCTCGTCTTCTATTATTTCAGCCGCCGAGACGGGTTCGGCTTCGATCCCCGCCGAGAGCTGCCATTCCCGGCGCGCCGACAGCTCCGCGTCCTCCTTTTCGTCCAGGGCCAGATAGTACAGTCCTCCGCGGCGGAAATCGACGTCCGCAGAGGCCTCCCGCTCCAGTTCTTGCACGAACTGCGGAAAAATCGACAGGGACCGGCGCAGCAACTCCAAAAAAGGGGTCCGTCCGCCGGGACCGGCATGGGGGGCGAGCACTCCGACAGCGGCGAGGGAAGCCTCTTTGCCGGGAGAGCCCTTTTCCACCAAGAGCACGTCCAGGCCCTGCTTCCGGAGCTCACAGGCGATGGCCAGCCCGATCACCCCCCCGCCGGCGATGAGAACCTCGGCGCGGTCTTCCATTGATATGCCGATTATTTGCCGAGGAGCATGAACACGCCGATGCCGATGAAAAGAACCGCGCCGCCGATCCGGATGTACTCCGGCTTGAGGAATTGGCCGGCCAGGCTTCCAATCCACACCGAAACGGCGGTGATCACCATGTAAGCGAACACCGAGCCGAAGAATACTGCCAGCGGTTTCGCTGTCCGCCCCGCCATGACGATGCCCACCAGTTGCGTTTTGTCCGCAAGTTCCGCGAAAAACACCGCCGTGAACGTCGTCGCTACCACTTTCCAATCCATATCCCCTCCGATAGCCCCAAACCTCAAGTTTGGGGCTGCTTATCGCCCTCAGCTACGTAGCTGAGGGCTAATGACCAAACTCAAAACTTGTGGTTTTGAGTTATTTGCCTCTGCCTCTGGGCTGAGGGCTAATGACCAAACACAAAACTTGTGGTTTTGAGTTATTTGCCTCTGCCTCTGGG